>JAOZMU010000073.1 GCA_029934165.1 Bacteroidales bacterium | reverse complement strand
CGGGTTTTGAGGAGCTTCTTTCAGTCGCTCTCAAAAACCCGTCCGAAAACACGCACGCCACTTCGGCAAGCTACCGCTGCAATCCCTGCCGCGTGGTGCTTCGTAGCAAGCGTTTGTACGTTATAACTTCAACCGTTATATTCTCGAATATCAGCGCAATATGTTTTTTGACGAATTACATTATGTTCTAACAATTTCAAAAGCCGAAACTACAATTAGTAATTTCGGCTTTTGCTTTTTAACTAAACAAATTGTAATTTTTCATTTAGTTTATACTTTTTCACGGACTATGAAACAGGCTAAAAATTCTGTTCAAAATAACTTAAAAACAAATATTATGACGCGAAAAACAGACTTTCTTGTAATTGGCTCAGGTCTAGCTGGTTTGAGTTATGCCCTCAAAGTCGCCGATAAAGGAAAAGTGATTTTACTCAGCAAAACAAAACTCGAAGAAACCAACACGCGTTATGCACAAGGCGGTATTGCAGCCGTAACTTATAGCCCAGACTCCCACAAAAAACACATCGAAGATACGCTAATTTGTGGCGATGGATTGTGCAACGAAAACATTGTACGAAAGGTAGTTTCGGAAGCCTCGGCGCAAATATTGGAGCTGATTTCGTGGGGTGCAAAGTTCGACAAAAAACCAGACGGACATTTCGATTTGGCAAAAGAAGGCGGGCATTCAGAACATCGGATTTTACACCATAAAGATAACACTGGTTACGAGATTCAACGCGCACTAACAGAGCAAGTTATACAACATCAAAATATCGAAATCCTCGACCATTATTTCGCCATCGACCTTTTAACCCAACACCATCTGGGCGTACCTGTTGCTCGCCACCAAGACGATATAACTTGTTTTGGAATTTATGCCTTAAATATTCGTACAAATCAAATCGAAACGATTTTATCCAAAACAACTTTGTTGGCAACAGGCGGAATGGGAAACATTTACCAGACCACAACAAACCCCGAAATTGCTACTGGCGATGGAATTGCAATGGTTTATCGGGCAAAAGGAATCATCGAAAATATGGAGTTCGTTCAGTTTCACCCAACTTCTCTTTTCAACCCAACCCAACGACCTTCGTTTTTGATTACCGAAGCTATGCGCGGTTTTGGAGCTATACTAAGAACAAAAAACGGCAAAGAATTTATGTATAAATACGATAAACGTCAATCGCTTGCTCCGCGCGATATTGTTGCACGAGCTATCGACACGGAGATGAAAATCTCCGGTGACGAATATGTTTATCTGGACGCTACGCACTTAAACGCAGAAAAACTAAAAGCACACTTCCCGAACATAAATACAAAATGTTTGGAGCTTGGCATCAACATAACGACAGAATTTATTCCTGTTGTGCCAGCTGCTCATTACTTATGTGGTGGTATTAAGGTAGATACGAATGGTTGCACAACAATTAGAAGGCTCTATGCAATCGGCGAAAACTCTTCGACGGGGCTTCATGGAGCAAACCGCTTGGCTTCTAACTCATTGATTGAAGCCATTGTATATGCCGAGAGCGCAGCCAGCCACACGATAGAAAATGTTTCTGCCTACGAGAATCAGAAAAACATACCAGCTTGGAACGATGAAGGAACATCGCACAACGAAGAGATGGTTCTTATAACACAGGAATACAAAGAGTTACAAGCCATTATGACGAATTATGTCGGTATAGTTAGGTCAAATCTTCGTTTGAAACGAGCTTTCGACAGATTGGAAATTATTTATAGCGAAACCGAAGAACTTTTTGACAAATCGGTTGTTTCGGTTAACATCTGCCAGCTGCGTAACGCTATAAACGTTGCTTATCTGACAATAAAAATGGCTCGCCGTCGTCGCGAAAGTCGTGGTTTACATTACACTATCGACTATCCGCAGCGCAACAAACTCAGTAAATTGTAGTACCGAATTATCATCGACATTTAACAAAAATCTGTATTTATTTTAATGATAATCAATTAATTATATCAATTCAATTAGCGTTAGAAAAAACAGTTTTGTATAAGAACTATTTTTGAAAATCGCAACAGACCAAAATGACAATAATAAAGAGTAATTTACCAGTAAATATTGCTAACGCAACAGAGCGCGATTTTTTCGAGAGTAAAGCAACTTACGAAGTTTTTCCGTTGGAACTTTTGCAAATAAAAAATGCGCGAATAACTCATAATGGAATAGTAATAAAAAAGGGTAGAATTGTAAAAGAGTCAATTTATGCCCACGAAGAATTTTTTTGGCAGTATCGTAAAACAGCGTGGTTTAATACTATTTTTCGTAAAACAATAAAACTCAATAAAAAAACATTTCTTCTTATTCATCCGCCATGGTATCCAGGCTATTACGCATGGCTTTTTCATGCTTTGCCACGTTTGCTGCGCGGACAAGAAAGTGGATTAGAGTTTATACTTATTTTACCAGAAAATGCTAAAGAAAATTACTCGGAAAGTTTAAAATCTTTTGGAGTTCAAAGACCTGATATTCATTATATTCCAAGAAAAACTAATCTTTATGTCCCCAACTTGCTTTTACCCGAAAATCCGCCTTACGAAGACCGCGTTTGTCCAACAACAGCGAAAAAGCTGCGCAAAATTTTGATTCAATATACACATTTGCAACGTATTGAGGCTCCTATTTTTGAACGAATTTTCATCAGCCGTGCAAAAACTTCATGTCGTAGAATAGCGAATAGCGAAAAAGTTCTGCCATTACTTGTCAAATATAAAATTTCTGTTGTAAGTTTAGAAGATTTTAGTTTTTGGCAACAAATATCAATCGCCAGCAACGCAAAAATTATCATCGGCAGCCACGGCGCAGCTTTGACAAATATTTGTTTTATGAATGCTAGTGCATCGGTGTTGGAGTTGACTTCGCAATCGTGTTATAATCAGAGTTTTCGTACCCATTATTTTCGATTGGCATCTGCCTTAAATCTCAATTATTATTTCCTCTTCTGCAATCATACCGATGATGCAAGTTATGATTATTCTGATGATTTAGTTATCAATTTGGATAAATTGGAACACATTATTCAAAAAATGATTACTTTAGAATTTTAATATATTTTTATGAAAAGCATTTTTAAAATTTGAAGCATAAACACAGCAATGTGCAAAATATCAAATGCTTCTATTAATTTTAAGCCAATGAATACCAACGAAATAAACGAAATACAAAAACTACGACGACAACTTTGGGCACTAGCATCTGCCATTGTTATCTCGTTGTTTTTGTTTGGCTATTGCCATTTTGACGCTTGCTACAAAGAACGCGAGCATTTACAATCTATTATCAACAAAAAAAGCGATACTCTATCCGACACAAATCACGATTTGCAGGTGATTGAAGATAGTGTCGATTTACTAAATTTAGAAATTTATACCAATAAAGTAACTGGAGACAAGCTACAAAACAGGATGATGAACTCTCTTGATTCGCTGGAAAACCTAGAAAAAAAGTTACATGTTTATCAGAATAACTCGCTCATTACCAAAGAAGTGCTTGTTAGCTTGCTCGATTCGGTCGATTTTTATCGTCGCCAAAGTAAATATTTGAAACAAGAGATTGACAGCATAACCCAAATAACTGCCAAATTGATAAAAAAAATACGTTTTGATAACAGTAAACTACAAGAAAAAATCGACAGTTACGAAAAACGCATGATGGCTCTTTATGCGATAAACATGGTGCTTGTTGCGTATAAAGACGGATACAATAACAACGAAATGCTCATAACATCGGACAAGGCAAAAAAAGTCGAGGAAATTACCGCAAGATTTCGACTCAGCAGAAGCCTGACATCGTTAGATGTAGTGCGTACAGATTTAATGCGTGATAACCAGCGTATTGCGACTATGTTAAATGTCCGAAAAGACAAAAAACGTAATATTAGAGGGAGTTTTAAAATTCCGCAAGCTCAAAAACTTGTACCAGGAACATACCAAGTTGTTGTATTTCATACAAATCTCAAATTCGGCGTTAATCGTGTCGAAATTGGACGCGGAACTATTGAGTTAAAGTAAGTTAAACAAATAAAAATTGGTGTTTTCATAAACGCACATAAATAACCTAAATACAATATATTATGATGATAGAATCCTTTTTAGATAACGATTTGTATAAATTCTCAATGCAAAGTGCTGTCATAAAGCTCTTTCCGCACGCAAAAGTGCGCTATCGTTTTTTCAACCGTGGCAAAACAGAGTTTCCTGATGGCTTTGCCGAAGAGTTGCGCAAACATATTTACGATTTATCGAAATTGAAACTTACCTCCAATGAAAAAAGATTTGTTAGAGAGACATGTTACTATCTCGACCCGACTTATATTGATTTTCTTAGTGGCTATCGTTTTGACCCTAGCGAAGTTGGCATAATACAAACCGGCGGAAATCTTGAAGTCTCAATTGAGGGCTATTGGTACAGAACTATTCTATGGGAAGTTCCGTTGATGGCTATAATTTCGGAATTATTTTTTAAGATGACAAAAGCCAAGCCACACCCGTTAGAAAAGGTCGTCGATGTAACACGCAAAAAGGCAGTGCTTTATAATAATATTGCAGTAAAATTTGCAGATTTTGGAACTCGTCGCCGTTTCTCGCTGCAAAACCACGACCATGTTGTGAAAGCATTGGTAAACTACGGCAAAAAATCGTTCATCGGTACAAGTAACGTATTTTTTGCGATGAAATATAACATAACGCCAATAGGCACTCATGCACACGAGTGGTTTATGTTTCATAGTGCAAAATTTGGCTACAAAATGGCAAACCAATTAGCGTTAGAAAACTGGGTCAAGGTTTACAAAGGCGATTTAGGAATTGCGCTTTCAGATACTTTTACTACCGATGTATTTTTTAAAGCTTTCGACAAAAAATATGCGAAATTATTTGATGGTGTGCGGCACGATTCTGGCAATGCAATTGAGTTTGTCGAAAAAACTTACGAACATTATCAGAACTTGCGGATAGACCCAAAATCAAAATCAATAGTTTTTTCTGATTCCCTGAACCCCGCAATTGTTGAAGAAATAGCTGACAAATGCCGAAATAAGTTTAATATTTCTTTTGGTATCGGGACAAATTTTACTAACGATGTAGGCGTAAAACCATTGAATATTGTCGTCAAAATGACAGAGGCAAAACCCGAACGCCAAAACTGGACTCCGACAGTAAAACTCTCTGACGCACAAGGAAAACACACTGGTGCAACAGGAGCAATATCGCTGTGTAAGAGCGTTTTAAACATCGACCAATAGCAAACCATTTGCAATGAAACCACCGTAGAGCCATTGCATCGGCGTGGCTCAGAATAAAAAAGCCAGTCAGAAATTTATCAACGTAATTTGTAGTTCAGACAATTTAAAAACCTAATTAGAATTTTTTTATAAACTGAGCCTTCATGACACACCTATAATTGAATAAATTTAGATACTTTAGCGCGCTCAAAAAATTAGGGCAAGCAGAAAATTTAGATATTTTATAATTCGGCTTGCACAAAAAAACATAAACTGAAATTATGAAACGTACAATAAAAGACTATCTTGCAATCTATTTCAAGGGAATGGCAATGGGAGCTGCCGATGTTGTCCCTGGTGTTTCTGGAGGTACAATCGCTTTTATATCAGGCATATACGAGGAATTGATTAATTCCATTAAAGCAATAAATATCAATTCTGCAAAATCTCTCTTCAGCGAAGGTATTCCTGCTTTTTGGAAAAATGTAAATGGCAATTTTTTACTCGCCATTTTTATGGGTATTCTCACCAGCGTATTAACTTTAGCAGTTGGTCTAAAATTCCTACTTGAAACACAGCCAGTTCTAATCTGGTCGTTTTTCTTTGGTTTGATTGTAGCATCGGCAATTTACATAGCGCGTACGATAGACAATTGGAATCTTTCTTCCATCGTATCAATGCTTTTAGGAATTGTAATTGCCTTTTTTATTACCGCCACAACACCAGCGCAAACGCCAGAAAACTACGGATTTATATTTCTGTCTGGTACTATTGCCATTTGCGCAATGATTCTTCCCGGCATTTCGGGTAGTTTTATTTTAGTTTTGCTGGGCAAATATGCCTTTATTCTTGGAGCATTAAGCGGAATGAAAATAGATGTCATTGCAGTTTTTTCAATAGGTGCCGTTGTTGGGTTGTTGAGTTTTTCCAATTTACTGTCATGGTTACTTAAAAACTTTAAAAACAACACAATAGCTGTTCTTGCAGGTTTTATGATTGGCTCGTTGAACAAAGTCTGGCCTTGGAAACAAACCATTTCTTGCGTAAATAGCCACGGCGACAAAGTTCCACTAGACCAATCAAATGTTTTGCCAGCCCAGTACAGCGAACTACCTTCAAATGAATTAATTGCAAGCAACGAACCACAGGTTTTATACGCAATTCTATTAGCCATTGCCGGCATGGCAGTTATCCTGATATTCGATAGGTTAGCGAAAAAAAGCACCAAACACCAAAAAGCAGAAATATCATAGCAAACAAATAAGCAGGCACGTAAAAACAACCAACACATCTATTAAGCCTGCGTCTTTAGCCCCTATGATAATCATTATACGTGTTTTTGCGCTCATAAACAACAACTTAATGACAAACAGCTTTTTTTGGGCGGCTCGTGGGCTTTTCGCTTGTAGTCGGTGTGCCGCCATGCGTTTTTGGCAAAAGCGTTTTAGCGGAGCTTCCTATCGGTCGCTCGCCAAACCGCGCCAAAAATCGCATACCGACACACCGAGCTACCGCTACAATCCCTGCCGCAAAACGCCTTTGTAGCCAGCGATTTGACAAAACGAAAAAAACATAATCCTAAAAAGTCTAAGACAACAATTAAGGTCTAAGACCTATTTTTTCAGGAAACGTTTAAGCTGTGAATTAGCAACTTACGTTAATAAAAAGCAGACAAACTTTTGTAAAAGTACTTACTAAATTTTTTATGAACAAACCATGCTTAGTGAATTACGAATTAGCTTACGCCAGATAATATTTATGTTACAAAATTTATTGGATAAGTTATTTTTTTCAATTTACTTAAAAAGTGCGGACACTTAAATATTAGAATACATCAAAATTAGAAACTTAAATATTAACCGATGAGGTTTGACGATTTAGAAATTATTACCCCAATAACAAAAGCCTTGAAAGAGGAAAAATACTCAGAGCCAACAGCAATTCAGGCAAAGGCTATTCCGCTGATACTTAAAAGAAATGATATTATGGGCAGTGCCCAAACAGGAACAGGAAAAACTGCGGCTTTTGCAATCCCTATTTTACAACATCTTTTTCTTGACAGGCGACAAAAAAGCAACTCGCAGAAAATTAAGGCATTAGTAATTACTCCCACGCGAGAATTGGCAATTCAGATAGAAGAAAGTTTTTCTACTTACGGAAAATACACAGGCATAAAAAACACTGTTATCTTTGGTGGAGTGCCACAAGGTCCGCAAACAAATGCACTACGGCGCGGTGTCGATGTTTTGGTTGCAACACCAGGAAGACTGCTCGACCTTATTAATCAAGGATTTATAAGCCTGAAAAACATCGAATATTTTGTTCTCGATGAGGCAGACAGAATGTTAGACATGGGGTTTATTCACGATATACGAAAGATTATTGCAAAATTGCCAGAAGATAGGCAATCGCTATTTTTCTCGGCAACAATGCCTAAGAATATCATTGAGCTATCCCGAAAAATACTTAGCAATCCTAAGAAAGTTGAAGTTAGCCCGGTTTCTTCTACTGCACAGACTATAAGGCAATTTTTGTACTTTACGAACCGGAAAGACAAGAAAGATTTGCTCCTGCATATACTTGATAATAAAGATATTACCCAAGTATTATTGTTTTCGAGAACAAAACACGGAGCCGATAAAATCGTGCGTAGCCTTCAGAAAAAGAAGATAAAATCGGCGGCAATTCATGGAGCAAAAACACAAAACCAACGCCAAAAAGCGTTAATGCAGTTTAAGGCACGAGAAATCAGAGTGTTAGTTGCAACAGATATTGCTGCGCGTGGCATCGATATAGACAAGCTAAAGCACGTAATAAATTATGATATACCCAATATTGCAGAAACTTATGTGCATCGCATTGGTCGGTCTGGTCGTGCTGGCGAAGAAGGAACAGCCATTTCTATTTGCGAGCCAGAAGAAAATGCTTTCGTAAAAGACATCGAAAAACTTATCCGAAAACAGATTAAAGTTGTTGAAAACAATCCGTTTCCACAAACCGAAAAGGCAATGAACGTATCAGAGAAAAAAGAGTGGGAAAAAGAAAAACAAAAGCGAAAGCAAGAGTTTTTTGCACAAAAAAACAAGAAAACTTCACGACATACTTCCTCTAAATTTCGCAGAAAGTAACCACAATGTTACCGATATTTTATATTTGTAAAAACCTTTTAAGTAAAATGAATTTAATAAAGTAAGCCATTAAAATTCCTAACTAAAGCTAAATCAGGCGTAAGTAAAATTATTAATTTTCCATTACTAAGTATTCTTACAAAAGTTCTTCTGCTTTTTTATTAACGTAAGTTGCTAATTCACAGCTAAAATGTTTCATAAAAAATAGGTCTAAGACCTTAAATTAGACTTTGGACAAAATTATCGACCTGTGCAATAAAAATTTAATATCACATAAATAATCAATTTTGGATTATTTTATTATCGACTTTAAATATTATCAAACATCTATAATGTTGAATATCTGCTATTTAAAAATATATGTTTAATCTTAAATTAGCTATATTTTCTGAATTATGTAAGGTTCTTTTTATTACACAGGTCGTATAACAAATCAATTATATTACTTTTATTTCAAATCGTGTAAAAATAATGATTTACAGATAATAAAATGAAGCAATATCTCGAACTTCTCGACCACGTTCTGGTAAACGGAAACATAAAGCAAGACCGCACTAACACTGGAACAATCAGCGTATTCGGATACCAAATGCGTTTCGATTTGTGCAAAGGATTTCCGTTGCTGACGACAAAAAAACTGCACACTCGTTCAATTTTTCATGAGCTTTTATGGTTTTTGTCTGGCGACACAAATATAAAATACTTGCAAGATAACAAAGTAAAAATATGGGACGAATGGGCAGATGAAAACGGCGATTTAGGTCCTGTTTATGGGCAACAGTGGCGCAAATGGGCAGGAACAAATGGCAGCCCAATAGACCAAATTTCAAACGTAATCCTTTCGATAAAAAACACGCCAAACTCGCGTCGGCACATTGTTTCTGCGTGGAATCCGGCGCAAATAGAGCAAATGTCGCTTCCGCCTTGCCACGCACTTTTTCAGTTTTATGTCAACAACGGCAAATTATCCTGCCAGCTATACCAACGTAGTGCAGATATTTTTCTTGGTGTTCCTTTTAATATTGCTTCTTATGCTTTGTTAGTCAAGATGATAGCGCAAGTTTGCGATTTAGAAGCTCATGAGTTTATTCATACTTTAGGCGATGCGCATATTTACTCAAATCACATCGAGCAGGTCAAATTACAATTGACGCGCAAGCCTAAAAAATTGCCAACATTAAGCCTAAACCCAGAAATAAAAAGCATTTTTAAGTTTACGTTTAGTGATATTGCAATCAAAAATTACGAATCGCATCTTCACATAAAAGGCAAAATAGCAATTTGAATCAAGACAACAACAAACATAAGTAATGATTTAAAAAAAATAAAAAAATAACTTAGTCCAATAAATTTTGTAACATGAGTATTAAGGTCTAAGACCTATTTTTTATGAAACATTTAAGCTGTGAATTAACAACTTAGGTTAATAAAAAGCGTAAGAACTTTTGTAAGAGTACTTACTTGTTATTTGCATTTCAGAATTTTACAACTATGGAGATAATAATAAGCGTTCCCGGAAAATGGAAAAACGAAACTGAGCTGATTGATAATCCAGTTCAGGACAATTATAAATATGAGAAAAATTTGTTGAGCGAAAGCTCTGGCAAGAAATCTTTTGAAACCGTTTTTTTACCTTACGATGATATTTTGATGAATGCCTACATCTATTCTGGCGAAGAATACGCAAAACAAGAAGATATTAATGAGAGTAAAAGGTTTTCGTTTACTGTTTATCTTGTCGGCAAAGCAGAAAAAGAAACCGATTTGCAGCAACTCATAAAAGCAGGAGCAGCATTGATGCGTCGCGGTGGTTTGGGTATTAAAGTCGAAAATTCAGGAATCATTCACTCGGCTCACGATTGGATTGGTTTTTCAAAATCTATCAAGCAAGTATCAGTTTTTCAGGCTTATATTGCCATAACACACATCGAAGACAAAATCACATCTTTTGGTTTACATCTTTTCGGGCTGCCAGATGTTTTGGCTACCAGTCTAAAGTTGGACACCCCTGTTACTTAACCAGTTAGCTT
>JAOZMU010000004.1 GCA_029934165.1 Bacteroidales bacterium | reverse complement strand
TACAATAGTCCAAACCCCTGCTCCTTGCGTTGGTATGTTACCTGATAATGTTGCAGTTGTGCCACATACGCTCTGGTTAACACCTGCGTCGGAAACTGTTGGTTTGTTATTGATTATTGTTACTTCTGCATCATCGGTACAGCCATTGCTTTGTACTGTCCAACGGAAAATGTTGTTGTCTGGTACTAAGTTATTAACGCCTGTATCAAATTTAGTGTCATCGACAAATGTTGCAGAACCAAGAGTTACTGTCCATTCGCCAGAACCACCTACTGGTAATACGCCAGATAAAGTAGCTGTGTTATCGCATACTGTTTGGTCTAAACCTGCATCGGCAGTAAATTGGTTGTTGGTAATAGTTACATCTGTATAATTTGCACAACCATTATAGTCGATAGTCCAACGGAAAGTGTTTGCACCACTGCTCAATTCTACATTGGTGTTATAAACTGTTGGATTAGAAATAGAACCAAAACCACTGCGGCGTGTCCATGTGCCAATGCCTTGTGATGGATTGTTACCATCTAAAGTTGTTGTGTTGCCACAAACAATAGCATCTGAACCAGCGTTAGATGTAGTTGGTACATTGTTAGTTACAGTTACATCGGCATAAGAAGTACATCCGTTCTTCTCTACTGTCCAGCGGAATACATTAATATCTGGACTTAATGCTGTTACAGCAGTGTTGTATAAAGTATTATCAGCAAAATTTCCGCTTCCTACTTGGGTCGTCCATTCACCATTACCCGGTGTTGGGTCATCACCACTCAAAGTAGTAAAGTCCTGACATAGTGGCTGGTCTAATCCTGCACTGGCAACAAATTCACTATTAGTGATAGTTACAACAGATTCATCGGAACAAATACTATTGGTTACTGTCCAACGGAAACGGTTTACATCGCTATTTAAGTTTGTTACATCTGTATTATATTGAGTATCATTAGTGATAGTACCCAAACTCTGAACTTTAGTCCAACGTCCAGTACCATAAACAGGAGCGTTTCCTGATAAGGTTACTACATTGGTACAAATATTACGGTCTGAACCTGCATCTGAAGCAGTTGGTAAACTATTAGTAATAGTTACATCGTCATAAGAAATACAACCATTACTTGTTACTGTCCAACGGAAGGTATTATTACCCGGATTAAGATTTGTTACAGTGGTAGTTTCTAACGATAAATCTGTTATTGTTGATGTTCCCAAAGTTATCGTCCAACGTCCTTCTGCACCTACCGGTAACACGGCTGACATAGTAGTATTATCTGCGCATAATTCATCATCGTTGCCAGCATTGGCATTGAAAGAATTATTGGTTATTGTTACCTGTGCTGATGATGTACAACCAGCATTGCTAATAACCCATACAAATGTGTTAGCACCACCAGTTAAGCCTGTTATACCTGTGTTGTATAAAGTTGGTGTGGTAATGTTGGCTGCTCCTGATAAACGTGTCCATTCGCCTGTGCCTACTACTGGATTGTTGCCGTCTAAGGTAACAAAATCATCACATACAGAAAGGTTACTTCCTACTAATGACGTAGTTGGCTCATCGTTATAAATAGAAACCTCATCAGACGCTTCGCAACCGTCTCTCTTAACTGTCCAACGGAATTGATTTTCGCCTTTAGCTAAATCAGATACAGTGGTAGTATTTAAGGTGTTATCTGTTATTGTTGCAGAACCTAATACTATTGTCCATTCGCCATCGCCTGTACCCGGTGTTGCACCTGTCAAAGCAGCATTAGTGCTACATAAGTGCTGCTCGCTACCAGCTTCTATCGTGAATGAATTATTAGTTACGGTTACATCGTCATATAAATCACAACCATTGTTCGTAATTGTCCAACGGAATGTGTTTACTCCAACAGTCAAGCCACTTACGCCGCTAATATTAGCGTTTGGCAAATCTGATGTTCCACCACCAACAACTGTACTCCATAAACCTGTTCCTGTTGTTGCAGCGTTAGCTGTCAATGTTGCGGTCAAACCACAAACGCCTTGGTCTAAGCCAGCATTTGGTGTGTTTGGTAAATTATTGATAACAATTACATCGTCTATCGCAACGCAACCATCTTCGGTTACTGTCCAACGGAAAGTATTAGTGCCTCGGTTGATGTTGATTAAACTTGGATTATTTACTGATGTATTACTAAAGTCGGCAGAACCAACAATGGTAGTCCAACGTCCATAACCAATAGCTGGGGCTGTTGCACCTAAAGTAATTTCATCATCGCAAATAGTCTGGTCAATACCAGCATTGGTAGTAAAAGAGTTATTAGCAATTATCACTTCGTCTTCTTGCGTGCAACCTGCATAAGTAATAGTCCATTTTAACTTATTATCGCCTACCGATAAATCTGTTACCGATGTGTTATAAGAATTTGCATCAGCAAAATTAGCTACACCTGTTACTACTGACCATACGCCTGTGCCTTTGGTAGGATTATTGGCTGCCAATGTAGTGGTAGTTACACATATAACTTGGTCAATACCAGCATTGGATAAGGTTGGTACGTTGTTAGTTATATTAATGTCATCAATAGCTTCGCACCCATTTTCTGTTACTGTCCAGCGGAAAGTATTTAAACCTGAATTGATGTTAATCAAACTCGAATTGTAAATGGAAGCATCGCTAAAGTCGGCAGAACCTACTACTGTTGTCCAACGTCCATAACCGGTAGTTGGCTCTGTGCCTGATAAATTATAAGTATCTACACATAAATCTTGGTCTGCACCAGCTCCTACTGTAAACATATTATTTGTTACGGTTACAGAACTCTCGGTGCTACAACCTACCTTAGTAATAGTCCACTTAAATGTGTTAGTGCCACTGGTTAAGCCTGTTACACCACTGTTGTACTTAGATGGTATCGTTACTGTGCCACCGCCAACAACAACACTCCAAATACCTGTTCCACCATAAAGAGGCGTATTAGCATTAAGAGAAGTGAAATCTTGACATACATTCTGCGCTGTTCCCGCATTGGCAGCAGTTGGAGAATTATTAGTGATAGTTACATCGTCATATTCAACACAACCGTTCTTAATAATTGTCCAACGTAATATGTTAATATCTCTATTAAGATTAGTAATAGTTGTAATATTTATCGAAGCGTCTGCAAAAGAAGTAGGACCAGAAATAGTTGTCCAACGTCCATATCCTGGTGTTGGGTCCATTGCACTTAAACTTGCAACGTCTGTACAAAGAATTTGGTCTTCGCCTGCATCGGCAGTGAACGCATTATTTGCAATTACAACATCATCATAAAGAGTACATGAATTGTTAGTTATTGTCCATCGGAACGTATTATTTCCAATAGAAAGTGCAGTTACGTCTGTGTTATACAAACTTAGCGTTTGTATAGTTCCTAAGCCACTTTGACGCGACCACTCACCAGTACCATGCGCCGGTGAATTACCATCAAGAGTAGTAAAATTTTGACATATTGCATCATCACTACCAGCCGTAGGGGTAGTTGGTCTATCGCTTGTAATTGACACTTCGTCAAATGAAGAACAACCATTCTTCTCAACAGTCCATCTATAAACGTTAACTCCTTGAATCAAACCATTAACATCAGTTGTTGCAGAAGATGCATCAACAATATTATTTGAGCCAACTGTTACTGTCCATCGTCCATAGCCCGGTGTTGGGTCTGAGCCAACCAATTCTGTTGTGTTTTCACAAATAACATCGTCAATTCCTGCATTGGCAGTGAAGGTGTAGTTATTAACAACAACTTCATCAGCAAAAGGACAATCTCCGTTATTTGTTATCGTCCAACGGAATGAATTAACACCTTCGCTCAAGTTAGTAACAGCTGTGTTATAAGTTGTTGCTGCATCAATAGTTGCTGCTCCTTGTAATGTAGTCCAAGTACCAGAACCGATAACAGGTTCGTTACCAGCCAGAGTAGTTGAGTTTACACATAAATTCTGGTCTAAACCAGCATTTGCAACAGTTGGAATATTATTAGTAATAACTACCTCATCGGAAGCAATACAACTATTTTGAGTAACAGTCCACACAAATTTATTTTCACCAACACTGATGTTAGTCAAAGTTGCAACCTCAGAAGAATAGTCATCAAAAGTTGCAGAGCCAAGAATTGTTGTCCATTTTCCTTCTGCTCCTGTTGGCAGTGCTGCTGCCATGGTTGCATTATCAACACAAAGATTTTGGTCTGCTCCTGCGTTCGCAGTAAATGAATTATTAAATATAATAACTTGGTCTTCAGACGAGCATAACTCTTTAGTAATAGTCCACTTAAATATATTTTGTCCGGGTCCTAAATTAGTTACTAATGAATTTGGAAGCGTAGTTTCTTCGATTGTTGCTGGCGAACTAACTTTTGTCCAAACCCCTGTTCCCTGCGAAGGAATATTAGCGTCAAGAGTTGCAAATGTTCCACAAACAATCTGATTAACACCAGCTTCGGCAAGTGTAGTTGCATTATTAGTGATATTAACATCATTGTAAGCAGTGCAACCATTTTTTGTTATTTTCCAACGGAAAACGTTTACTCCCGGATTAATATTGGAAATGGTTGTATTAAAGAAGGTATCATCGTCAATAGTAGCAGAACCGTTTACGGCTGTCCAAACTCCTTCTCCTGTTGTTGGCTCTGTGCCTTCGAGGGTTGCATTATCGACGCAAAGAGATTGGTCGACACCTGCACTTACAGCAAATGTATTATTACGAACCGTTACTTCGCTTTCTGAGGTACATCCAACCAAAGAAATAGTCCATTTGAATACATTATTACCTTCGTTTAGGTTTGTAACTTCTGTGTTGAACAGTGTTTGATTAGTAATTGCCCCTGAACCAACAGAAACAGACCACAATCCGGTTCCTGCCGAAGGTGTATTACCTGCTAATGTAGAATAATCTCTACAAATATCTTGATCTGCTCCAGCCGCAGAAGCTGTGGGTGTGTTGTTAGTAATCTGAACAGCGTCAGTTGCAGTACAACTATTTTTATCTACCGTCCAAATAAACTCATTTAGTCCTGGGCTAATGTTTGTTACACTTGGGTTACAAGTATTTGTTGGGTTAATTAAACCAGAACCAACAGAAAGCGTCCATTGTCCAATTCCTGTTCCTGCCGGCGTTGCGCTAAGGCTTGTGTAATCCTCACAAAGCGTCTGAACTGCTCCCGCATAAACAGTAAAATAATTATTAGTAATAGTTACTTGACTTGAAGACTCGCAAGCACTTTTACTAATTGTCCATTTGAATGTATTTGTATTTAACGACAAATTACGAACCGTAGTAGTTGCAGCACTTGAGTTATCAAACTCACCTGTTCCTGTAACTTTCGACCAACGACCTACACCTTCTGCTGGTGTGTTAGCAGAAAGGGTAAAAGAATTAACACATGTTTCATCATTTGCACCTGCAAATGCTATTGTAGGTGTGTTGTTTACGATTGTAACAATATCAGAAGCAGAACAACTATTTGCAGAAACAGTCCAACGTAGTGTGTTTGTTCCTGGTCCTAAATCTGTAACTGTTGCATTTTCATCATTAATAGGCGCAATATTTCCCGAACCAATAGCAACAATCCATGCACCACTACCACCGCCAACTGTGCCTGCGCTCAATTGGATAGTATTAGTACAAATTGTTTCGTCATTACCGGCATCAATGGTGAACGAATTATTAGAAATCGTTACCTCATCGGCATCTTCACAACCACCGTTACTTACAGTCCAACGGAAAGTATTTCCACCTTGGCTTAAACCCGAAACAAGAGTGGTAAATGTTGAAGGAGAATCAATTACACCAGCACCACTAACATTACTCCATTGTCCTGTTCCGATGTTTGGTTCTAAAGCAGAAATAGTATAATAATCGTTACAAGTACTTTGGTCTGTACCTGCATTTGCAATATCTGGGTTGTTATTAGTTATCACTACTTCATCGCTTGCCGAACAAGAGTTCGCAGTTACAGTCCAGCGGAATGTATTTGCCCCTTGAGCAATGTTATTTACAACAGAAGTATTACTATTTGGTGATTGGACATTACCAAAACCGATAGATGTTGTCCATACTCCTATACCTGTTCCTGCTGGGGTTGCCATGAATGTTGTGCTTGTTCCACAGAAATCTTGGTCTTGACCTGCACTTACAGTAAAAGAATTATTGAAAATAATGACATCATCACTATCCGTACAACCTTCTTTTGTTATAGTCCATTGGAATTTGTTTTCGCCCGTGCTAAGTCCAGTAACCTCAGTAGATACGAAGGTTGCGTCATCAATAACACCTGCACCACTTATCCTTGACCATAGACCAGTTCCTTCAATAGGAGCGTTAGCAGAAAGATTAGTGAAATTCTTACACAATGGCTGATTAGAACCAGCATTAGCATTATCTGGCGAATTGTTTGTTACTGTTATTTCGGCAGATGCAGTACATAAATTTCTGATAACTGTCCAACGGAAAATGTTATCACCTTTTCCAAGGCTTGATACTTCCGAAGAATGTTGATTTAATGGATTTAAAATTCCCTGACCGACAACAAGTGTCCATTCGCCAGTACCCGTTCCTGGTGGTGTTGCAGAAACCGTTGTGGTATTAACACAAAGGGTTTGGTCGACACCAGCATTTACGTTAAAAGAATTATTTTCAACAAGAACATTATTTGACGATGAGCAATCTCCATTTGAGATAGTCCAAGTAAATGTATTTTCGCCACTTCCGAGATTTGAAGCAACAACGTTAGTTACTGTTGTTGAACTCAAAGTACTACCTCCTGTTACTACTGTCCACAGACCTGTTCCGTAAATAGGTGTATTTCCGGTAAGCGTTGCAGTATTCGTGCAAATAGCTTGGTCGATTCCTGCGTTTGCTGTTGTTGGTGTATTATTAGTTATAGAGACTTCATCAAAAGAAGAGCAGCCATCTAAAGAAACTACCCAACGGAAAGTGTTTGCACCTTCACCAATGTTAGTGATTTTAGTGTTATAAGCGGTGTTGTTACCTATTGTTCCAGTACCAACTCCAACAGTCCAAATACCACTTCCCGGCAATGGATTTGGAGCAGTCATGTCAGTAGAGTCATCACAAAGAACTTGGTCAATACCTGCATCAACAGTAAATTGATTATTAGAAATAACAATATCGTTTGTAGAAGTACAGCCCACTTTTGTTATAGTCCATCGGAATGTATTTGCTCCTTGGTTCAAGCCGTTAACATTTGAGCTTGAGGAAGATGGGGTTTCTATTATTGCCGTGCTTGTTACCACAGACCATTCGCCAGTTCCATCAGCAGGAACATTAGCAGAAATAGATGTAGAAGTTCCACAAACAATATCGTCTGCTCCCGTAACGGCTACTGTTGGTGAATTATTAGTAATAATAACATCATCGTAAGCCGAACAAGCATTTCTTGTTACAGTCCAACGGAATGTATTGCCATTCGGGAATAATCCGCTAACAGTAGCATTTCTATTTGAGGCATCGTCAAAAGAAGTAGAGCCAACAATTGTTGTCCAAACTCCAGTTCCTGTTAAAGGGTCAGAACCTTTAAGTGAATATACATCGTTACATATAGTTTCATTGAGACCTGCTTCAACACTAAATGTATTATTTGTAATAATCACCAAATCTGTTGCAACACAACCATTAGTGCCTGTTACAGTCCATTCAAACGTGTTTGGACCAGCTCCTAAATTTGTTACGGTTGAGTTGTATGCAGATGGTGTTTCAATGGTAGCCGAACTTCCGATAGGTGTCCAAACACCAGTGCTTCCAGAAGCAGGAGCTACTGCAAGCAAGCTCGTTGTAGATATACAAACGGGTTTATCTGCTCCTGCACTTGCAGTAACAGAATAGTTATTTATTATTACCTCGTCAAAAGACGAACAAGCTCCTTCTGTTATTGTCCAACGGAGTTTATTTGCTCCTAATCCGAGTCCCGAAACGTCGGTATCAAACTGAGTATCATCATCAACAGAAGCTGGTCCGCTAACAACAGTCCATACTCCAGATGCAGCACCTGGATTACTGCCAGCCAAAGATGCTGTTACTTCGCAAACATCTTGGTCTGGACCAGCGTTTACAGAAACTTGATTGTTTGTTATTTCAACATCATCATGACCATCACAGCCATTTCTTGTAACTGTCCAACGGAAACCGTTTAGACCATTGCCAAGACCTGAGACTGTTGTGTTATAAACAGTTGCATCAACAAAAACACCCGAACCGCTCAATACTGTCCATAGTCCAATTCCAGTGCCGGGGTCGCTTCCTGCCAGAAGAGCCGAACCAGTACAAGTTGGTTGATTTACTCCAGCATTTACGCTTACCTCATTATTAGTAATTTTAATATCGTCAAATACAGAACATATACCTTTTTCTATTGTCCATCGAAGAATATTTGCATTCGAGCCAAGAGATGTTACCGTAGAGGTATATGACGTTGGATTTGTAATTGTAGCAGAGCCACTTGCAACAGTCCAAAGTCCTGTTCCATCAGGTTGATTTCCTGTTACGGTTGTGTTATCGACACAAACAGGTTGGTCTGAACCAGCAGAAGCAATAACCTCATTATTGACAACTGTTACATTATCGCTTGCCGAACAACCATCGCGGCTAACCGTCCAAGTAAATGTGTTTGTTCCTGATGCAAGGCTATTTACGGTTGTATTGTAAAGAGTAGTATTTATAATTATAGCAACTCCAGCTTGAGTCCACTCGCCAGCACCAACACCTGGGTCATCACCGTCAAGAGTTGTGTTTGCAACACAAACTTCTTGGTCAACACCTGCGTTGATAGTAAACGAATTATTTGAAACTGTTACATCGTCAGAAGAAGAACAGTTGTTTTCGGAAACTGTCCAACGGAATTTATTTGCTCCAGAACCAAGTCCAGAAACGTCAGTACTAAATACACTTGCGTCAACAAATGTCCCCGAACCACTTGCCACAGACCATACGCCATGAGCTGTTCCGTGGTCGTTACCTGTGAGTGTTGCAACGTTAGAACAAACGATTTGGTCATCGCCGGCATCAACAGCAACGGCATTGTTTGTAACAATAACATCGTTGAAAGCCGAGCAACCATTTTCAGAAACCGTCCATCGGAAAGTATTTGCTCCTGAACCTAAATTGGTTACATTAGCAGTATTTAACGACATATTATCAAAAATACCTGTTCCACTTTCGATTGTCCAAACTCCTGAACCGCTACCGGCATTGTTTGCAGATAAATCGGCATAATTTTCACAAATAACTTGAGCTACCCCCGCATTAGAGAATACTTCGTAGTTAGTTATTACAATATTGCTTGAGTTAGAACAAGCGTTCTTTGTGATAGACCATTTGAAAGTATTTGGTCCAGCACCGAGATTTGATACAAAGGTGTTATATAAAGTATTATTATCTACATCTCCAGAACCACTTACAGTTGACCAAGTTCCGTCTCCTGCTGCTGGGTCTGTTCCGAGGAAATTATATGTATCAGTACAAATATCAATATCAGCACCTGCACTAACAACTACATAATTATTTGTTACAACAACCTCATTTTCTGCGGTACAACCATTAAGAGTAACAGTCCAACGGAAAGTGTTATCTCCCGAACCTAAAGCTGTTACAGTAGTACTACTTAATGATGGGCTGTTGATTGTTCCCACACCACTAACACGTGTCCATGTTCCTGTGTTTGCACCAAGGTCGTTACCTGTTAGAGTTGCTTGGCTGTTGCAAACTATTTGGTCTATACCAGCATTTGCAATAATAGAATTATTCGTAACAACAACTAAGTCATTATCCGAACAACCACTCGCTTCGTGAGTTATTCCCCACTGGAATGTATTTGCACCTGCTCCTAAATTATCTACACTGGTAATAAAGTTAGTATTATCATCAATGTTACCAGAGCCTCCAGCATTTGTCCAACTACCAATTGTTCCAGCGTTTGGTTCAGAAGCTGTAAGAGTAACAGTGTTCACACAAACGCTTTGGTCAAGACCAGCATTTGCGGTAACAGATTGATTTGTAATAATAACATTATCAAACGAAGTACAAGTATTATTTGTAATTGTCCATAACAACGAGTTTGCTCCAGCTCCAAGGTTACTTGCGACTGTGTTGTATTTAGTGTCGTTAGCAAATGTAGCCGTACCGCTAACAACTGTCCACAAACCTGTTCCAATCACTGGGTTGTTACCTCCAAGTGTTTCAAAATTTTCGCAAACAATTTTATTCGTACCTGCTACGGCAGTTGTTGGAGAATTGTTATTAATTATCACAACGTCCGTTGCATTACAACCATTGCTGTTTACAGTCCAACGCAATCGGTTATCTCCAGCAGTAAGACCATTAACAGTAGAATTAAATAATGTAGGGAACTCAACAACTCCACTTCCTAATTCAACAATCCAGCTTCCGCTGCCATTAATTGCTAATGGGTCATCGGCAGATAAAATGAAAGAGCTTGAACAGATTTTTTCATCTGGACCAGCATTTGTCGAAAATGAGTTATTTCTAACAACAACATCGTCAGAGTCCGAACAACCGTCTCTATCAATAGTCCAAGTCAAAGTATTTGCTCCATTATCTACATCAGTTATTTCGGTAGTATTGTTTGATTCAGTTGTAATAGTAACCGAACCAGAAGCAATAGTCCAAAGTCCTGTTCCTGTTCCGGGTGAATTTGCAGCCATCACAGTGATAGCATCACAAATATTTTGGTCTGCACCAGCATCAGCGGTAACTTCATTATTTGTAATGACAACATCGTCCGAATGCGAGCAAGTACCTAATCCATAATCATAAGTAATTGTCCAACGGAATTTGTTAATACCAATTCCCAGTCCTGTAACTCCTGAATTGTATAAGGTAGGTGTTGTTACCGTACCAAGTCCTGATTGTTTAGACCATTCTCCATCGCCTTTTATTGGGCTATTACCAGCAAGAGTTGCAGTGCTTACGCAAACAGATTTGTCGCTACCAGCAATTGCCACAACAGAGTTGTTTGTTATGACAACGTCAGATGCAACAGTACAGGCGTTGTATGTGATTGTCCAACGATAGGTATTATCATCTGTACCAATTACATTAACGTCAGTATTATAAGTACTGGCATTAACAAAAGTGCCAGAGCCACTTTCTACTGTCCAGAGTCCAGTAGCACCAACACCAACAGTTACAGGATTTTTTCCTGCAAGTGTAGTTGTAGATTGGCAAAGAACTTGAGCTGGACCAGCATTATTTGTAAACGAGTTGTTTGAAATAATAACGTCATCGTGGAAAGAACAATCGTTTTTGGTTTTTGTCCAGCGTAAAATATTATCGCCACCACCAAGACCAGTAACATCTGTGTTGTATAGTGTTTCGTCAACAAAAGCACCAGAGCCACTTTCTACTGTCCAAAGCCCAGAGCCAATGCCCGGAGCGTCAGCAGCTAAAGTTGCATTATCTACACAAACATTTTGTGTAGAACCAGCACTAACAATAAATGAGTTGTTTATAATTGTAACTTCATCGCTCGAAGTACAACTATTTTTAGTTATCGTCCATGTAAATTTATTAATACCAGTACCTAAGCTATTAACAATAGTGTTGTATATTGATTCGTCAACAAAAGTACCCGAACCGCCTGTAACAGTCCATTCTCCAGTTGCTCCAGAAATATTATTACCTGCAAGTGTCGTAAAGTCCTGACACATTTCTTGGTCTGTTCCCGCATTGGAAACAATTTTGTTCGATGTAATGACAACGTCATCACTTTCGGTACAACCATTTTTTGTTACAGTCCACTCAAATGCATTTGTCCCTGCACTCAAACCTGTTACGAGAGTATTAAATAGCGTTGGGTCATCAATAGTAGAAGAACCGCTCGTTATTGCCCATACACCTGTTCCAGATGCAGTTGGGTCTGAGCCAGCCATTGTTATGAAATCATTGCAAACAATTTGGTCTCCTCCGGCATTTGGTGAGAAAGAGTTGTTTATAATCGTAACATTATCAGATTTCGAGCATAAACCATTATCCATAGTCCAACGGAATGTATTTGTTCCAGAGCTAAGATTTATTACTGCGGTATTGTATAACGTAGATGTTACTACTGTTGCCGTGTTTCCGACAGAAACCCATGTTCCTGTTTCTCCTGTTAATGGTTCACTACCACTAAGTGTTGCATTGTTAATACATAAGGCATCGTCAATTCCGGCGTTAACTACAACAGAATTGTTTGCAATATTCACCTCGTCGAATGCTTGACATGTAGTTATTGCATTGGTAATTGTCCAACGCAATGTTGTTGAGCCATTTCCAACTCCTGTAACATCTGAGTTATTATCGGTAGGTGTAACAATGGTTGCAGAACCGCCAGATACAGTCCATTCGCCTGTAATTCCAGCATCAAGAGCAGGGGCATTTAATGTAGTATAATCTACACAAAGCTCTTTGTCGATACCTGCATTTATAGATAATGCCATGTTTGTTATGATAACATCGTTAGCATCGCTACAAGCTCCTTCGGTTATTGTCCAAGTCAATGTATTTGCACCTTGTGCCAAACTTGTTACCGTTGTGTTGTAAAGAGTCGCAACAGTAAATATGCCTGTTCCACCACTAACAGTCCATAGTCCATCGCCTGTTCCGGGGTCATTTGCATCAAGAGCATAGCTATTTGAACAAACTTTTTTGTTTGTCCCAGCGTTTGCTACAACAGAATTATTTGAGATTACAACCTCTTCAAATGCCGAACATCCAACTTGATTTACTGTCCAACGCAAAGTATTTGACCCAGAGTTTAATCCGTTTACTTGTGTGTTATAAACAGTTGCATCGTCAAATGTTCCGCCGCCAGTTTGAACTGTCCATGTACCAACGCCAATAGCCGGATTAACAGCACTTAAATCTGCAACATCAGAACAAACGGTTTGGTCTGAACCGGCACTTGCTGTTACCGAATTATTTGTTACGGTAATAAAGTCAGAAGAAGTACAAGTACTTTTCTTTATTGTCCAAACAAAAGTGTTTACTCCAGAGCCTAAATTGCTAATAGTCGTGTTGTTATCAGACGACTGTGCAATATCACCAGCACCACTACCTAATGTCCATTCTCCAACGCCTTCGGTCGGACTATTGGCTGTAATTGTAGCAGTTGTCAAACATATTATTTGGTCGCTACCAACGAGAGCATCTGTTGGTAAATTATTTGTTATGTCAACATCATCAAATGATGAGCAAGTATTTGCCGTTACTGTTCTACGGAATGTGTTTACACCTCTTTGTAATCCTGTTACTCCCGAATCGAAAGCAGAAGGTGTTGTAACAGTAGCAGGTCCAACAACTGTTGTCCATGTACCACTTCCTGGTATAAGGTCAATAGCAGCAAGAGTTGCTGTTGTTAGACAAACTTCTTGAGGTAAACCAGCATTTGCGGTTACTTCGTTATTTGTTATTATTACATCATCATTCTCTGTACAAAGTCCGTTTGTTACAGTCCATCTCAATGTATTTGGACCTGAAGCCAACGCAGAAACATTTGTATTATAAACCGTTTCATCGACAAACAAAGGTGAACCTCCAACTGGTGTCCATGTTCCTACACCGTTAGATGGGTCGTTACCGTCTAATGTTGCAGTTGTTCCACAGATTACTTGTCCCAAACCTGCATTTGCAATAACTTGGTTGTTTGTAATAACAACCATATCGTCATCGACACAACCCTCTGCACCTGTTACTGTCCATTGGAATGTTGTTTGTCCGATACCTAAACCACGAACTTTGGTGTTAAATGCCGTTTCTGTTACAATGTCTGGCGTGCCACTTAACGAAACCCAAACACCTGTACCATCTGGACTTACGGCAGCAAGAATTGTAGAGTCTGCACAAACCGGTTGATCTACACCAGCATCAGCAACAACAGAGTTGTTGTTTATTGTAACATCATCAAAATCGGTGCAACCATTAGCAGCAATCGACCAACGGAAAGTATTTAATCCTACGCTCAATCCTGTTACTCCTGAGTTATATAATGAAGCTGTTGTAATATTAGCTGTACCACCAAGAGATATCCATGTTCCATTTACTCCGACAATTTCAACAGCTGCTAAATTTGTTGCAGAGCCGCAAATATTTTGGACAGCTCCAGCACTTGCAACGATTGAATTATTAATAATTTTCACATCGTCATAATCAGTACAAACTCCTTTTGTAACAGTCCAACGAACTGTATTTTCGCTTGGTCCTAAATTAATTATTCCGGAGTCAAATAAAGTTAAATCCGCAACAGCTCCGCTACCGCCAACAACCGACCAAACTCCATCGTTAGGGTTTGCATCTACCGCAGCAAGGTTTGTAAAATCAACACAAAGAGTTTGGTCTGGTCCTGCATTTGCAGAAACATCATCATTAGTTATTACTATATTATCAGAATGCGAACAAGTTGCATTTTCAATTGTCCAACTGAAAGTATTTCCTCCAGAGCCAAGTCCCGTTACTCCAGTGTTGAATAATGTTGGGTCTGTAATACTCGCCGAACCACTTAGTTTAGACCATGTTCCTGTTCCATTAGAAGGAACATTACCATTCAATGTTGATGTGGTTTCACAAACAGACTGGTCATCGCCAGCAACTGCTGTTACAGCATCGTTTGTAATTATTACCTCATCAAATACAGAACAAGTAACCGCTCCATCAATCAAAGTAACTGTCCAACGCAAAGTATTAGCACCGCTACCCAAACCAGTAACTTCCGAATCAAATGCTGCTGGTGTCGATGCAGTACCTGTTCCATTTACGGTTGTCCAAGCTCCGTTTCCACGAGTCGGTTCAACGGCAGCAAGGTTAGTTACGCTTGTACAAACAGTATTATCCGTACCTGCATTTGAGGTTACGGTATTATTTGTAATTGTTATTTCATCAGATAAAGAACAAGTACCATTAGTAATTGTCCATGTAAATATTACTTCGCCTTCGCTCAAGTTTCTAACTGTTGTATTGAAGTTTGTTTCGTCATCAATTGTTCCTGTTCCACTTGAAAGAGACCATACGCCTGAACCAATGTTTGGGTCATTTGCAGAAACAGTAGCAACGTTTGAGCAAACTGTTTTGTCCATTTCTACGATTGGCGAACTTGGTGCATTGTTAGTTATAATAACATCATCTGTTCCAGTACACAAATTTTTTGTAACAGTCCACCTAAGAGTATTTGGACCTTGTCCGAGTCCTGTTATTCCAGAATTAAACAAAGTTTTTGTAATAATGCTTCCTGTTCCACCAACGACAGACCATGTGCCTTCTCCTGTTCCAGGGTCAACAGCAGCAAGAGTAGTAAAGTCTTCACAAACATCTTGGTCAAGACCAGCATTTGGTGTAACCTGATTGTTTGTGATAACAACAAAGTCAGAGTTTGTACAGCCATTCCCGGTGATAGTCCACTCAAATGTATTTGGACCCGAAGACAAGTTATTAACCTCTGTGTTATAAAGTGTTGAGGTAACAATGTTAGCACTACCTGCTGTTGTCCATAAACCAGAAGCAGTAGAGCCAGGTGCATTACCATCTAATATTGCTGTTCCATCGCAAACAGATTGCGGATTTCCAGCTTTTGGTGTTACAGAGTTGTTAGTTATTAAAACATCGTCATAGTCCGAACATCCATTTTCTGTAACTGTCCAACGGAAAGTTGTTTGTCCATTATCTAAATCTCTAACGCGAGTATTATATAGCGTTTCATACACAATTGTTGCCGAACCACCAAGTTTTGTCCACAACCCTGTTCCTGGGGTTGGATTAACAGCAGCCAGTAAGATAGAATCTGCACAGATAGACTTGTCAACACCTGCATCTGGATATACTGTTGCATTTGTTATTTCAATATCATCATAAGATTCGCATAAATTATTTGTTATAGTCCAACGAACTGTGTTTGAACCATTACCAAGAGTAGTAATGGTGGTGTTAAACATTGTTTCGTTTGTTATTGTTCCTGAACCACCACTTAGTGTCCAAACTCCTGTTCCACTAGAAGGATTATTACCTGCAAGTGTAGCCGAGTTTGTACAAACTTTTATATCTGCACCAGCCTGAGCAGTTGTTGGTGAATCATTTATTATTGTTACTTCGTCTGAGTTTGTACAGCCATCTTGGGTAACAGTCCAACGGAATGTGTTTGTTTCGCCTAGGTTTGTAACCCCCGTGTTGTATAAACTTGTTGTTGTAATACTTGCCGAACCACCAACAGAGTACCATACTCCTGTTCCTGGTGTTGGGTCAACAGCAGCAAGATTTGTAGTACTCAAACATATTGTTTCGTCGTTACCTGCATTTGCAACTACAGAGTTGTTTGTGATAACAACTTCTTCGGTAGAAGTACAGCCGTTATTAACTATTTGCCAACGGAAAGTATTTGTTCCTGTTGTTAGATTTGTAACAGGAGAGTCAAAAGCAGAAGGGGTTGTAACAGAAGCTGTACCGACAGGAATCCAAGTACCAACACCCGGATTTGGGATATTACCTGCCAATGTTGCAATATTTTCACAAACTTCAAAATCTGTTCCTGCATTGGCAGCGATTGAGTTATTTGTAATTACGACTTCATCATTATCCGAACAGCCATTATACGAAACAGTCCATAAGAAAGTATTAGAACCATAGCTTAATGGTGTAACTTCGGTATCAAATTGAGAAGGCGTAGTTACTGTTGCGCCACCGCCAGTTCTTGTCCAGTTTCCTGAACCTTGTGCTGGATTAACGGCAGCAAGAGCAGTGGTCGCGGTACAAACATCGCTGTCTGGACCTGCACTTGCATCGACTTTATTATTAACAATTATCAATGTGTCTCTCGATTCACAAGTTCCATTTGTAATTGTCCATACTAATTTATTCAAATCTGGCGCAAGACCAGTAATTGTAGTGTTAGCATTTGTTGGAACTGCAATAACACCCGAACCTTCGTTCAGTGTCCAAAGCCCAGTTCCGATAGTCGGTGCAGTAGCCGTGAGGTTTGCATAATCAAAACAAATAGCTTGATCGACACCGACAAAAGCCACAGTAGGTGCATTGTTTGTTATTGAAATTTCATCATAGAACGAGCAAGCATTCATGGTAACAGTCCAACGATATGTATTCAAACCAACACCTATATTGCTTACATCTGCATCGTATGTATTCGCGTCAAAAGTACCAGCACCAACGATTGCCGCCCACGTACCTGTTCCCGGCGATGGGTCAATAGCTGCCATTGTAGCATTTGACACACAAATAATTTGGTCGGAGCCGGCATTTGGTGTAAACGAGTTGTTAGTAATAATAACATCATCAAAAGCAGTACAGCCGTTACGCAATACAGACCAACGATAGGTATTACCGCTAGTGTTAAGACCGATGTTTGTTACCTCTGTATTATAAAGTGTTTCATTTGTAAACGAACCAGCACCAGCAAGAA
This sequence comes from Bacteroidales bacterium, assembly GCA_029934165.1. Lineage (GTDB taxonomy): Bacteria > Bacteroidota > Bacteroidia > Bacteroidales > JAOZMU01 > JAOZMU01. The sequence goes on along the minus strand of JAOZMU010000004.1, from coordinate 11,647 downwards.
CTGTCCAAGTTCCTACACCAATAGTTTCTTCCGAAGCTGCCAAAGTTGTGTTATCTACACAAATTTGATCATCTGGACCGGCATAAGTTGCAAATTCATAATTTGAAATTATTACATCATCATTAACAGAACAACCACCTTGAGTAACAGTCCATCTCAAAGTGTTGTTGCCAACACTGACTCCTGTTATTTCAGTATTAAATAAAGTGTTTGAAGCATAAGTAACATCACCAATTACAGTAACCCATTGTCCTGAACCTTGTGTTGCATCGGGGTTGTTTGCAGAAAGGAAGGTAGATGTAGTGCATAGATTTTGATCTGAAGCAGCAGATGCGATAACAGTGCTGTTTGTTACAACAATTGTATCTGTCGAGGTACAACCTCCTTGATTTATTTCCCACAAGAATTTATTAGTACCTAAACTCAAATCTGTTACGGTTGTAACATAATCTGTTTCGTTTGCAATTGTACCAAAACCTAGTTCATGTATCCAATGTCCCGAACCAATAATTGGCTCATTAGCATTAAGTTCAACTTCGTTTACACAAACTTCAATATCATCACTCGCAATAGCAATTGTTGGAGCATTACTAACAACAATAACACTATCGTAAGCTGTACAGGCATTTCGTTCTAATGTCCAACGGAATACGTTTTGTCCAGTTCCTAAGTTAGTAATATGCGTATTATATGCAGAAGGTGTTTGAATATTTCCGGCACCAATTCGGCGAGTCCACATTCCAACATCACCAGTTTCTATTACAGCATTCAATGAAACAGTATCTTCGCAAACAGAAACGTCCGAACCCGCATTCACTGTAAAAGAGTTATTGACAATTACAACATCGTCTGCCAAGAAACAAGTAGAACTTAGTGGCGCGACCATTACTTGCGTAATTGTCCATCGGAAAGTATTATTTCCAGGGTCGAGGTCAGTAACTCTTGTGTTAAAAGCCGATGGCGTAATAATTGTGCCTGCTCCACCTTCAATAGTCCAAGTTCCAATTCCTCGTCCTGGGTCTGGTTGATTACCACCAAGTATGACGGTATCGACACAAATTGCCTTATCTGTACCAGCATAAGCTACTGTTGGCACATTGTTATAAACAATAACTTCGTCTGTTGCTGTACATCCCAGATAATCAAAAGTAAAACTGAAAGTATTTGGACCTGGGGTCAAGTTACGAACAACAGTATTGTGTAATGTATTATCATCAAAAATTCCGGAACCACCAACTACTTCCCATAAGCCGGTTCCGTTAGTTGGTTGGTTAGCATTAAGTTCGGCAGTATCTGCGCAAATAGCAAAATCTGTACCGGCATTTGCAGTTACAGTTCCGTTCCAAACTATTATTGAGTCTTTTAAACTACAATCTGCCGTAGAAGTAGTAAAGTAGAAAGTGTTTTTTCCAAGTCCTAAGTTAGTAACATTAATTTGGCAACCGAAAACATCACAAGTGGTTGGCGATATTGTTCCTGTACCACCGGCTTGAGACCAAGCTCCTGTTCCGCGCGATGGCGAAGCAGCTGTAAGAGCAACTTGGTTCTCACAAACAGTTCTGTCTGGTCCCAAGTTTGGCTCGGAAGGTAAACCGTTTGTAATTGTAACATCACCTGTTGATAAACAAGTTTGCCCCGAAACATTTGTAGATACAGTCCAACGGTAAATATTAGCTCCATAACGAACATTTGTTACTTCAGAATTATATAAAGTAGGATTGGTAAAATGTCCAGAACCACTAATAACAGTCCAGCTACCGTTTTCATTGATTTCCGGCTCTGCGGCAGCTAAATTATAAGTAAAACTACAAACCAAATCATCATCGCCTGCGGTTGTTGAAAGGTCGGTATATCCAAGTGCAATAACATCAATTTCATCCCATAAACGACAAGTAACTCCATTCAAAGTACGGGTAACAGTCCAACGGAAAGTTGTTGTAGCTCCAATTCCTGGAACTCCACCATAAGGGAGACCAGTTGCATGTGAATTAAATTGACCTGGTGTCCAGATAGTTACATCAGGGTCATCTGGTTCTGTTGTCCATACACCCCAACCAATTCTCGGTCGCACAGCTTCAAGATCAACAGTACTATCACAAACAACCTGTGTACCAAGCTCTTGATGAGCAATTGCAGGGGTTGGTAAAGCATTGAAAATTTTTACCGTATCAGACAATTCACAGACATCATTTGTTATTGTCCAACGCAATGTGTTTTTACGATAACCTAAATCATTAATTGTTGAATTATATAAAGTTGGGTTATCAAAAGTTGCATTACCGCCAACCAACATCCATTGTCCTGTTCCAATAACAGGCTCATTTCCAGCCAATTCGTAGTAGAACGAACAAACGGTAGAGTCTGGTCCTGCATTAGGAGTAGTTGGGGTAAAGTTAAATATTGATACTTCATCAAAGTCAGCACAAGAACCGTCTTCTGAGGTTATTGTCCAACGGAATACACTCTTACCATAATCTAAATCCGAAATTGGCGATTTTGCATAAGTCGGGTTGTCAATAGTCGCAGGCGCACCCGAAACCTGTGTCCAAACTCCTGTTACATCTGTTCCTATAACTCCAGTGGTTGCAGGATAATTTCCATCAAGCACTCCAACGTCCACACAAACAGTATCGTCTAAACCTGCGTAAGCAGTTACTTTATAATTAAATATAGAAACTTCATCGAATAAAGAACAAGCATTTTTGTCAATTGTCCATCTCATTATGTTTTCATCGGGAAGTAATCCTGTAACATCAGAGTCAAATTGTGTATCGTTAGAAAATATACCTGCACCAAAATCAACAGTCCAAGTACCAATACCACGGTCTGGGTCATTAGCAGCAAGAGTTGTAAATGTCTCGCATACAATTTGGTCAGACCCTGCACTCGGAGCAGTAACACTATCATTAGTTATAACAACTTCGTCCCAATCCGTACAACCAGCATTTGTCATTGTCCAACGCAATAAGTTTTGGTCAAGAGCTAGATTATAAACAGCAGTTGTTGGGTCGGCTGGGTCTGTAAATCCAACAGCTGGATTTGTAGAACTCCATGCACCTGTACCAATAGTAGTAACATTTCCTTCTAAAATTGTATATGAATTACAGACACTTCTATCTAAACCAGCATCAGCATAAGTAGGTAAGTTATTGGTAATTATAATTTCAGAAAAGCCGCTACATGCTCCATTTGAGATAGTCCAACGCAAACGATTATCTCCACGTGCGATATTTGTAATTCCAGTTGTTGGCAATGTATTATTCGCAAAAACAACAGAACCAGTTACTACAGACCAAGTTCCAACTTCTGGAGCTGGGTCACTAGCATTTAAACTGGTGAATGTTTCACAAATAGCCTGATTTGTTCCTGCATTAACAACAGGACTACTAGAAGTAATAATAACATCATCTTGCGAAACACAAACGCCATTGGTTATTGTCCATCTAAAGGCATTTGCACCTAATCCTAAACCTGTTACAGGTGAATTTGAAAGTGCTGGTGTTGTTACGTTGCCTGCACCACTTATTCGTGTCCACGCGCCGATGCCAATTGTAGCATTGTTACCATCTAAAATAGCATTGCTTACACAAACTGTTTGGTCGATACCTGCACTTGCAGTTGTTGGATTGTTATTATTTATTACAACATCGTCAGTTGCAGTACACGCTCCATCTACAACAGTCCAACGGAATGTATTTGCTCCCAGAGATAGCGTATTCACCTCAGTATCAAACTGTCCTAGTGTTACAATATTTCCACTACCGCTTACCAACGACCAAGAACCTATTGCTGGTAGTACTGCACCAGTTGCATCTAAAATAGTTGACGTGGCACAAACGTCTTGGTCTGTTCCAGCAACAGCAGTTACTCCTGCCGAAGTTACATCAACATCATCAAAAGAAGTACAACCTGCTTTTGTCAAAGTCCAGCGGAATGTATTTGGTCCTGTTCCAATTGCGGTAACAGCAGTATTGTATAAAGTAGCATCAGTAAATATTCCTGCTCCTGCGAATACTATCCATTTTCCTGATGTTCCAACAGGTGGTTGATTTGCCGATAAAGTTGAAAACGTGTTACAAGTTGTAATATCAGAACCTGCGTTTGCATCAATAGGCTGATTATTAGTTACAATAACATTATCATTAGCTGTACAACCGCCGATTGTTGCAGTCCATTGAAATTCATTTATACCTTTTGCTAATCCTGTTACATTTGAATCGAATTGAGTTGGATTTGCAAAAACACCGGCTCCAACAGCAACAGACCAAGTTCCAACACCTGGTGCAGGGTCGTTAGCATTCATTGTTACAGCGTCTCCACATAAAATCTGGTCTGGTCCTGCATTTGCAACAATACCAGATTGAGCAATAATAATCTCATCAAAAGATTCGCAAGTACCTTTTCTGATTGTCCAACGGAAAATATTATCACCTTCTGTTAAACCAGTAACAATAGTAGCAAAATCTGTTGGGCTAGTAATTATTCCAGTACCACCAATTAATGTCCATTCGCCAGAAGCTCCAGTAATAGGGTTATTTCCAGAAAGTGTCACGTTATTCAAACAAGTAACATCGTCTGCACCTGCCGCCGCAACATTTGTTTCGTTATTAACAATTAGAACGTCGTCAAAATCAACGCAGCTACCAACGGTCGCTGTGAAGCGAAATAAGTTGCTTCCCGGCGAAAGAGCAGTAACCCCTGTATTATGAACTGCATCATCACCAAAAGTCCCTGACCCTGAGACAACTGTCCATTTTCCAATGGCTGGTGCAGGGTCATCTGCACTCAATGTAGTAGCATCGGTACAAAGAGTTTGGTCTGCACCTGCTACTGCCGTAACACTTACTCGGTTGATAATCACCTCATCCGTAGAAAAACAAAGTCCCTTTGTTAGCGTCCACTGAAGCTCATTTAATCCTGTGCCCAACGAGGAAGCAATTGTTCCAAAAACTGTCGAATTTGCAAAGTTTGCCGAACCAGAAACAACAGACCATTCTCCAGAAACCCCCGGAGCTGGTTCGTTTCCATTTAAGGTAACGCTTGTCAAACAAGTAGTTTGATCCGCATCAGCATCGGCAGCATTAGGTTCGTTATTTGTTATTACAACAATGTCCTCAGAAATGCAGCCTGCCGAATTTACACTCCATTTCAATTCATTCATTCCTGTTCCAAGACCAGAAACGGCTGTCGTGTTTAAGCTAGGGTCAGTAAAAACTGCCGAACCACTAACGACCGACCATGTTCCAACGTTTGCACCCGGAGGATCAGCTGCTAAAGTTGCAGTAGGTAAACAAATAGACTGGTCTGGACCTGCTGAATATGAAGTACTTGTTGCAGTAATTATCACATCATCACTCAACGAACACTCTGGCGAAACACCATTTACGATTGTCCACCTCAAAGTGTTTGCTCCACTTCCGGTAGTTACTTGTGTAGTTGCTAAATTCGGGCTATTAATAAGTGCCGTACCGCTAACAACAGACCAAGTACCTGTGCCAAATATTGGAGTATTACCTTCCATGTTCGTAATTCCGTTGCAAACCGTTTTGTCATCTCCAGCAACTGGTGTTGTTGGTATATTATTTTTTATTGTAACATCCTCAGTTGCAGTACAACCACTACTAGTAACTGACCATCGAAAAACATTTGTTCCTTTGTTGACACCTGTTACTATTGTGTTAAACAGACTTGGATTTGTAAAAACGCCACCGCCACTAACTACAGTCCATTCGCCAACTCCCGCAGATGGGTTATTTCCATCCATCGTAAAAGTTGTCGAGCATTCTGCTTGGTCGGCTCCTGCTGTTGCCACAACAGAACTGCTAGTTATAATTACATTATCAAAAGAGGTACAGCCAGATTTTGTAATTCTCCATCTAAATTCGTTTTCGCCTGCACCTAAACCCGTAACTGCACTATTGTTTGCACCTGGTGTTGTGATATTTCCAGAACCACTTACCAACGCCCATGTTCCAGTACCCTCAACAGGAGTGTTACCTGCCAATGTAGCCGTTGTCAAACAACTACTTTGGTCTGGACCAGCATCTGCTGTAGTTGGATTGTTGTTTCTTATCCTAACATCATCATCATCAGAACAACCAGTACTTGTAAGTGTCCATGTGAATGTATTTAAATCCAAACCAATATTTGTAACAACAGTATTATGAACTGTTGGATTTGCAAAACTACCAGAACCTCCAGAAATTGACCATTCGCCAGTTCCAATGCCTACAACATTTCCATTCATTGTTGCTGTATTTAAACAACCCGTTTGGTCTGCGCCAGCATTTGCACTAACATAATTATTAGACAATAAAGTATTATCAGAAGAAAAACAAACGCCATTAGTTATTGTCCACATAAATTCATTAGCTCCTGAGCCGAGTGAAGACACATTACAATTTCGCGCATTAGGAGTTGCCAAATTTGCCGAACCACTAACAACTGTCCACAGCCCTGTCCCTACAGTTGGAGTGTTCCCTCTCAATGTACCAGTTGAGCCACAACGTACTTGATCTACGCCCGCATTGGCTGTTGTTGGATTGTCGTTTGTTACGAGAACATCATCACTATTCGAACAACCATTACTTGTAATTGTCCACCTATACGTATTTGGACCTAAGTCTATGTTATTCACAACAGAAGTAGCAGAAGTAGGATTAACAAAATTACCAGCTCCAGAAACAACAGTCCAACTACCACTTCCGATTGTTGGAGCATTTGCCACCATTGTTGTTGTGTTTAAACAACCCGATTGATCCAGACCGGCATCGGCAGAAACTGTATTATTCTCAATTACAACATTGTCCGAAGATGTACAAATACCTTTTGTAATTGTCCACTTAAATTCATTTTCACCTTCGCCCAAAGCAGTAACTCCAGAATTAAATTGTCCATCGTTAGTAATATTTGCCGAACCACTAATCAATGTCCAAAGTCCAGTACCTTCTGTCGGATTATTACCAGCCAAAGTTGCTGTTGTTGCACAACCTACTTGGTTTGCTCCAGCATTAGCTACTGTCGGATTATTATTAGTTATTATTATATCATCGCTATCCAAACACCCGGCATTCGTAACAGTCCAACGATAAGTATTTACGTCTAAGCCAATACCAGAAATACCAGAAGTTGCAGAAGCTGGATTGTCAAAAGTTCCTGCTCCCGAAAAAACAGACCAGCCACCAACTCCAGAAGAAGGAATATTTGCATCCATTATCGAGGTAGTCAAACAACCAGATTGGTCAGGACCAGCATCAGCAGAAACAGTATTGTTTGTAATAAACATATTGTCTGAACTTATACACATCCCGTTTGCTATTTCCCACTTAAATTCATTAACTCCTTCGCCAAGTGCAGTTACTCCAGAATTAAATTGTCCCGGAGTTGTAATATTTGCAGAACCACTAATTAAAGTCCATGTTCCGATATGTGTATCTGGGTCATTACCATCTAAAGTTGCAATTGTTGCACAACCTGTTTGGTCTGAACCTGCTTCAGCAGTAGTAGGCATTTCATTTATAATTTCTACATCGTCAGTACTCGTGCAACCATTCATGGTTACAGACCAACGTAAAACATTTGAACCTTGTCCGAGATTTGTAATCTCAGAAACTCTCGAATTAACACTCTGAACCGTAGCACTTCCCGAAACAACACTCCATTCTCCTGAGCCTCCAACCGGAAGTTCGGCATCCATTGTTACTGTTGTTCCACAAACAGATTGGTCTGAACCCGCCGAATAAATTTCTACTTGGCTATAAACAATCACATCGTCAGATGCAGAACAAGCATCATCTGTTACTGTCCATAAAAATCTGTTTCCACCTGGATCCAAATTATTTACAACTGTATTAAATAATTCATCATCAACAAAATTTCCAGTACCTTCATTAATAATAGTAGTCCACTTACCACTTCCATGGATAGGTTCGGAAGCTCCCAATGTAGCCGAAGAAGAGCAAACAAAAATGTCGGCTTTTGCATCAACCGGATATACTGCATCAGATTCAATTACTACAATATCAGAACTCGTACAACTACCACGTGTAATTGTCCAACGTAAACGAGTTTCGCCATCTCCTGTTACTTTCAAGTTTGATACAGAAGTTGCTGGCGAGTTAGGGTCATCAATTGTTGCAGTTCCCGAAACAACAGTCCACGTTCCTGTTCCTGGGGATGGGTCATTACCATCAAGAATTGTTTCTCTAACGCAAAGATCACTCTGGTCTAAACCAGCATCAGCAACTGGAGCAGAATAATTATAAATAACAACTATATCCACAGATGCAGGGCAACCACCATTCGTAACCGTCCAAGTAAATTCGTTTGCACCATCAACCAAATTAGTAACACCTGAATTATAATCATTTATATTTGTGATGTTTGGCGGTGAAGATGGAATTGATGTCCATATCCCCGTTCCCTGTTCAAGCTCGATAGCTGCAAGTGTAGCACTTGTTCCAATACAAATTTCCTGGTCTGCGCCTGCACTAGCAGTAGAAGGCGCATCATTAGTAATTGTAACTGTAACAGACGTTTGCCCACCCGACTGGGAGGCATCATACACCGTCCATCTAAAAATATTATCACCATAACCCAAGCCTATAACATCAGTTGTTTCGGAAGTCGAAGACGAAAATGTCCCCGAACCAGAAACAATTGTCCACTCACCTGTGTTTCCAACATCTGGAGCGTTACCTTGCAAACCTATATAAGAGTTTACACAAGTTACATCAGTCGCTGCTGCTGGATTAACAATCGTAGCTACTTGCCCGTAGCTGCTATTTATCGCTATGAGAGCAATGAAGCTCATCAGCGCAAGGCTCTTAAAAAACAAACTTGAATTTTTCATGGTCGCTAATTTTACGTGGTGCTATATTTTTTCTTATTCTTTTTATATCCGAAATGCCTCGAAGCATACCTCTCCTTTTTAAGAGAAATGCCTCGAAGCGTCTATTATTCAGTGTATTAAAACTCTTTAATTCTTTTTAACCTATATTAACAAATTATGATTTCTCAAAAAATATCCAATTATTTAATAATCTCTAACTTCTTATATTCTCAAAAAATATACCCATTTTTATAATATTTTATCAAAATGTGTGATTTCAGTTTCCGAACTTCGGTGATTTATGTTACCAAATAAATTAACACCTCTTCCGTTATACTAAATTTACCTTATGTTTTTAACACAAAACTAATGCCATTTTGAAGATAAAATAATTAATTCTCTTGGCATTTTCCATCGCCCAAAATTAAAACGAAATCCTGTTTATCCAAAAAAAATTCTTGGTATAAACAAAAACAAATACCATACTTTATACATGACCAAAAAAGAGTCAAAATGGTTGCATCGTTATTAAAAAAAAATCAAATTTTAACATATTTAATGCCACTATCGGTATGGCTTGATGCAACACCGAAAGTAACTTGAACAAAATTTCTATTTTCATACGATGCCAATTCGTAATTAAGGTCTAAGACCTATTTTTTATGAAACGTTTAAGCTGTGAATTAACAACTTAGGTTAATAAAAAGCGTAAGAACTTTTGTAAGAATACTTAATATATTTATTGGCGAGCAATTACAAGGGTCAAATTTCCGACACGTTTTATCGGATTTCCATTTTCCCAACGACCGCCAACGCGCCAAACATAAACGCCCTGACTTGCCAAACGCTTGCCAATGTAGCCGTCCCAGCCGATGTTTATATCTTTTGTCTCGAAAACAAGCAATCCGCTCCGACTAAAAACTTGCAAATGATAATCGGCAACTCCTTTATGCAACGGACAAAAAACATCGTTTGTCATATTTCTCAAATCATAATAGCCACCACTTGGTCCAGATAAATTTGGAGTGAAAGCATTAGGAAATATCAATTCGCAACCATTTTCGTTTGAGACATTAACAGTGAATTTTGTCGATTTAAAACATTCGCTTTTTGTCCAAATTTTGACCTCAACTGAATATTTGCCAATTTTGGTATATTGATGAATTGGCTCGCGAGCATGAGAATAATGATTATCGCCAAAATTCCACTCATAATAATAATCGTTATCATTGGTTTTGTTGTAAAACTTAACAGACTGACCAACAGACGTGTTTGTTTCTGCCAACAATCCAACAACAGGATTTGGAGTTTCATTAACCTGTATTGTATCTACAAAAACGCTAATTTCGTCTCCTCGATAAATCGTCAAACTAACTTTATACGTACCAGATTGATAAAAAACGTGTGCCGGATTTTCCTCATCGCTGTAATTTCCATCGCCAAAATCCCAGCTATAACGCTCGGCATTGACAGATTGGTTGCGAAAACGAACATCAACAGGCACACATCCATCATCTACTTCGGGCGAAAATTTGGCAGTAGGTTTCTTTATATTTTCAGTTTTTGTATTATAAGAAAAAATAGAGCTAACACTTTCGGTATCATGATTTTGAGACATTAACTCTGCTACAAAATTGACATTTCCAGTATCGGTTTCCCGACATTCTCTCTGGAGAGTGTTGTCCACAAGTGACTCTACAATGGCTGCTTTTTTTATGCTGGTAGTTCCTGAGTAAAGAATTGTTTCGGTTCCAACTTTTGGCACTTTTCCAACGCTCGCAGAATCTGCAACAACAAACTCAAAAGCTACCGTATTTTCATTGCTCTTTTTTTCAACATCTGTCAGCGAAGTCCACAAAATGGTACTGCTAACAAAAATTAGAGAAAGCGAAATAAAAAATAACTTTTTTCTAAAAGGACTCGACGCAGGAGCCTGATTGTTATCAATTTGAGTTTCAATCTTGCTCCACAAATTATTGGACGGCTCGACCTTGTAATTGTCAAAATTACGTTTAAAAACATCTTCTATGTTATTCGTATTTTTACTCATAGTTTCTCGACTTTGCTACGGCAACTTTGCTCATCTGTTGTAAAACGTTCTGAATGAGCCGCCTTGCACGCGAATATTGGGATTTTGATGTATTTTCTTCAATCTCTAACATTTCGGCAATTTCCCGATGTTTGTAACCTTCAACAGCATACAAATTGAATATCAGGCGATAACCGCTAGATAAATGCGACATTGCTTCCATTAATTCTTGACGGGTGAACTCAATATTTTCGGCTCTGCTGCCATAAATTTCCGACTCCTGAATACTATCAAAGTCATAATTAGACCTATGTCTAGTGTCTTTATGGTACATAGAAATTGCAGTATTTACAACTATTCGCCGCATCCACCCTGCTAAAGACCCACGACCACTGTAGCTTTCCAGACGTGAAAATATCTTCAGAAAACTCTCCTGCAAAATATCCTCAGCTTCGGAAAAAACACCAGAGTACCGCATACAAATACCCATTAAGGTAGGCGCATACTCCTCATAAAGTTTTTTCTGCGCAATCTTACTACCACCCAGGCATTCATCAACTAATTTCCTTACATCGAGCATCACTTATCGTCTTTATATAGGACTATTTTTTTGGTAAAATGGTTGCATGTAAATCAAAAAAAATCACTTCGCCTTTTAATTCCACAGATTATTAATTCGTTATTCATAATTATTAAAAAGTAATAAGGTCTAAGACCTATTTTTTATGAAACGGTTAAGCTGTGAATTAACAACTTAGGTTAATAAAAAGCGTAAGAACTTTTGTAAG
>JAOZMU010000607.1 GCA_029934165.1 Bacteroidales bacterium | reverse complement strand
AGCAATACAAAATAAAGCTGTATCCCTTATCAATAAAGAGATACAGTTATTTTTTTAACGTAAACAAAAGCGTGAATTTTATTTGCGTTTTTAAAAAGTAAAAACATAAAGTCGATAAAATTGCGAAGCGATGACTTATTTTATGGGTTGATAATTTAATCTTCGTTCTAATGGTTTATTTTGTCCGCATTTTCGTAGGCATTTACAATGTGTTTTACGAGGTCGTGGCGGATAATATCTTTGGCATCGAAATTTATAAACGAAATACCTTTTATTTTTTGTAGTAATTTGTGCGATTGTACCAGTCCAGAATTTTGTTTGTGCGGTAAATCTATTTGCGTAATATCTCCTGTTACGATAAATTGCGAGTTTTCTCCCATTCTTGTAAGAAACATTTTGAGCTGATTTACGGTGGCATTTTGCGCTTCGTCCAAAATAACAAATGCGTTACTCAGCGTACGTCCGCGCATAAATGCCAGCGGAGCAATTTGTATAATTCCATCTTTCAAATAATCTGCAAGTCGTCTGGCAGGAATCATATCGTTGAGAGCATCGTACAAAGGCTGCAAATATGGGTCTAGCTTGTCTTTCATGTCTCCGGGTAAAAAACCAAGTTTTTCCTCAGCCTCAACAGCAGGACGACTAAGAATAATTTTGCGTACCGACCTTTCGCGCAAGGCTTTGATAGCTAGGGCTATGGCTAAGTATGTTTTGCCTGTACCAGCAGGTCCAATCGCAAAAAGCAAATCGTTTTCTTTGCTTTGTTCCGCCATTTTATGTTGCGTCTGAGTACGTGCCTTGATTGGTTTTCCTGTATTGCCAAATATGAGTACGTTTTCGTTTTGTGCATTAATCCTTGCAACTTCTTGTGCGCTAGTCTGGATTAATTCAGTTATAGCTCTGTCTGGCAGGTTGTTATGCCGAAGAATGTAATCTACTAATATCTCTAGCCGTTCCGTTATAACTTCTATTTGCTCTTCGCTGCCAAAAATTTTAAGCTGGTTGCCACGCGCAACAAGACGAATTTTTGGAAAGAAAGTTTTTATTCGTTCCAACTTTACATTGTTTGTTCCGTAAAGCATTATCGGGTCAATCGTTTCTATATAAAATATTTTTTCGGACATTTACAGTACTAATTAAGAATTAAAAATTAAGGGTTTATTCATCAAATAAATTTCCTTTGGTAACCATTGTCGGTGCGGCTTTAAGCAACACTAACAGTAATTTGAACTTGCGCCAGGATTACTCAAGTAAATTATTTTTGTGTTATTTAGTATAAAAATCAATCATGGCTTGAATTGCGCGTTGGCAAACTGGGCAAAAACCGTCAATTACCGCCGATTTCATAGTACAATTGTACGCGGGACGATAAATGCCCTTTGCAAGGTAGCCACCACCCTCGAACACGCCAACTTTATTTCTATATTCTTCGGTGGTTGGCGTTGGAATTGGTGTGTTTTTTTTGAGCATATCTTTCCACTTGCTATCAAAATCTACCAATGTAGTAATATTTGGTAAATAAGGCTCAACACTTAAATCATAATAACCCTCGTAGGCAACGTCTGCTGTATAATACTCATCTGCCAATGAAGCAAATCCATGACCAAACTCATGTGCAAAAACAAATTCCGAAAGTAGGTTGTTGGCAGAGCTAAGGCTGTAATAGTTGTAAACACCGCCACCACCATATTTATTGGTATTGACAAGTATATATATTTGGTCATAAGGAACACACGAAGCAATATCTCTAACCGTTTTAATATCCTCGGTCATTAAATAACGCTCACTATCAAATGTATAGAAACTAGAATTTAGGACAGTGTTTTTCCAAATATTATCTCCGGGAATATCTGTTCCAGATTCTAACGAGGGAGCTTCTACTATCCAAAAATTAAATTTCTTTTTATTCTTTAAAAAAGGCTTCCATTGTAGAAGTTTCTTTGCGTATTTTTCTGCGTCTTCTCTGAATTTCCCCATTTCTGCTTGAGTGTATCCATCGGGCAAAATTACAACATCTACACTTTTTTCTGGAATATTATTGTCGATAATTTTCTTTGTAGGATATTCTGTAACCTTTTCTTTTGAGATAAAATAGTTTTTGGGATTTATAACCATCTCAAAATCAGTGATAAATTTGTGCTGTAATGTTCGGTGTTGAAGTTTTATTCGTATCGACTTTTTAGGAAATGGCATAACAACGACTTCGTAGAAACTCTTGTTTACCTTTTTTGCTTCATCGGTCGATTGCCATTCGTGAAACAATGTTTTATATCCACGCGAATAAATTAACTCGTTAGTGGTTGAGTCATAAACCATTAGACGATACATTCCGTAATTAAACTTGTCAATGAGGTTCTTTTTAGAGCCACCCCAAAAAGGTTCGTGTTTCATGTGTGCATAGTTGATAATTCCGGTATCTGCATTTCCAGACCGCTGATAATCAAATCTTAATGTCGAATTGATAAAATATTTTTCAAATTGATTTTGGGCAAACAATTTTTCTCCTCCAACAAATAGTAAAATATGCACCAATAATATTAGTTTTATTTTCATGATAAATTAATTTAATAATATTAAACTATAACTAACTCTAATTATGATAATTAACCTTAAAATTTAACTTTGTTATATAAAAAAATCGGCATTCATCACCTACAAACTGAATTGTAGATATTGTTAATAATTATGGGCATGTTTCATATAAGTAATGGAAAATTAATAATTTTCCATTACTTACAATTAGACTTTGGACAAAAAAAATCAATTCACATCGAAAAGAAATATTCTTAT
>JAOZMU010000606.1 GCA_029934165.1 Bacteroidales bacterium | reverse complement strand
TTGTGCCTTGCGTTTTTGGCAATGTCGGTGCAGGAGCTTCCTTCGGTCGCTCTGCTCCGCCAGCCAAAAATCGCAAAGCACTTCGGCAAGCTACCGCTACAATCCCGGCCGCAAAACGCCTTTGTAGCAAGTAGTTTTACAAAACAGATAAATTTTTATGAACAAACCCTGCAAACACCTATAAATCCTTAAAATTATTTAAACTATTGATTATTAAAGCAATACGTTTTTATATATTGTAAATGTCATTCACATTGTAAAGTTCTTATGCTTTTTATTATCGTAAATTACAAATAAGTAAGTGCGTAAAGATAATTAACACTTTTATAGCTCTTATTTGCTTGAATACCTGCACAATACACTCCTTGATAATTAACAACAACGTAACTGCTCTAATTTTTTTTGTAATTTTGGGATAACTATTGAGAATTTAGTATATTTACTGAAAATCGGAAGAATTATTTAGAAAAATACTAATTCGCTAACTAACAAAACATTAAATAAAATAACGCTAACCGTGTAACCGCTGTACAATAATACGGTTAATGATTGTACGGGAAGCACTTCCATCTTTCTTTTTAGTATATTTATTTAATCTAACAAAAATTAATATATTTCATGCAATCTACTATACATCTGATAAACATCGCATCTCCTTTTCGAGAGGGTATGACAAATATGAAACGACCACCTTCTGGAATTCTTTATGTTGGTGGTTACTTGAAAAAAAATGGTTATAAAGTTAAGGTACATCATATTAATTATAGGGACATTGAGCTAGTTGCAAGAAAGATTACAAATGACTCTTCGGCTCTGTTTGTCGGTTTTTCGGTTAAAACAGGTAAGCAAGTAACTTATAGTGCTTTAATGAGTCAGCAAATAAAAAACTTTAGAAACAATTTGCCAGTAGTTTGGGGTGGAATCCATACATCGTTATTACCTGATGATTGTTTGCGTTACCCATTTATTGATTACGTAGTTATTGGCGAAGGTGAAATTACTATGCTAGAATTAACAGATTATTTATCCGAAACAAAATTGCAAATAGAAGAAATAAAAGGAATAGGATATAAAATAAATGGTGTCAATAAAATCAACGCGCCGCGTCCTTTTGCGAAAAATATTGACCAATTCAATCAAGATTGGGATTTAATTGATATAAAAAATTACGTGCGCACTTACAGCGATGGAAGATTAAAACTAGACTATATAACATCTCGAGGCTGTCCGCATACTTGTGGTTTTTGTTACAATCAAGAATTTAATAAACGAAAATGGCGTAGTCATTCTGTTGAATTTGTTATAAATGATTTGAAAAAGATAAAAGAAAAAACAGGAATTAATGTTGTTTCATTCGATGATGATAATTTTTTTACAAATCGAAAACGAGGCTTAAGCATTTTGCAGGAACTGAAAAAAATTGGAATAACATGCAATTGGGTGGAATTACGTATTGATTATATCACAGAAGAACTTATCGAACAATTAGTTAAATTAGATGTAAAGTCGATATTTACTGGATGGGAATCTGGTAATGAAAACACCTTAAAAAAAGTGGCAAAAGGTTATACGCTAGAAAAAATTCTTGAAAAAACTAAAATTCTTGCAAAGTTTAAAACACTGAGCGCAGATGCTTCTGCTATTATTGGTTTTCCGTGGGAAACAAAAAAGGACATTGACGATACTATTTCTTTAGCACTCAAAATGTTCGAGACAAAAAAGTTTCAGCTAAATTTTAATATAGGACTTTATGTCCCATATCCAGGCGCACCTGTTAGTCTGGACGCTGCAAAAAAGGGGTTTCAATTTCCCACTGATTACGAGAATTGGTCTAAGTTTGATATTTTGAGTGGCGAAATGGAAGTGCCTTGGTTTACTCGAAAACAAGTAAATTATTATACTTTGATAGACAAATATTTTAAACTACTTTATATTTTCCCGTCCTTGAAATTTCCGTTTAAGCAATTTTCATATATTGTAGCGATTATGGCGTATTTAAGGCTTAAAAGCAGGTTTCTATTTTTTCCGTTTGAAGTGTGGATAACAGATAGGATAAAAAAACGAGTTTATAAAAAATTGGATTCTTAATACAGCCTTTGTTCATAAAAAATCAATTCAGATTGCAATATGTAAGTACTCATACAAAAGTTCTTACGCTTTTTATTAACATAAGTTGCTAATTCACAGCTTAGACGCGTCATAAAAAAATAGGTCTTAGACATTTTTAAATTGCATTTTGCAAACAACTGTAAAAACAGCTTTTTGTAAAAACTTGCAAAAATAGTTTAAACTATTGATTATTAGAGTAATCTGTTTTTTTATACATATTGACATTGAAAAGAAATATTTATATGGTTTTTTACGGGTGGCATTCTGGCTTTTTGCTTGTAGTCGGTTTGTCGCCATGCGTTTTTGGCACGGTTTCGCATGGGCTTCTTTCAGTCGCCATGCCAAACTGCGTTACCGTTGCAATTCCTGCCGCAAAATAGCTTCGTAGCAAGTGTTTTACGTGATATTTGTTTCTTCTGAACTGGTGTCTGTACTGAGTTTTGGCAAAAGTTTTTTGAAAATATGAAATGTTTTACTACTGACTACGGTGTTATTTTGGCTCTTATTCAATGGTTGAAACAACGGTAAAAATAACTCTTGTATTAGACTTTGGACAAAATTAGTTGCCCGAAAAATTTTTTTATGTTGATTTTCAATTCAGAAAGCATTGAAAATCAACATAAAATTTTTTTTAGTTAGTAAATTTTGTCCAAAGTCTAATAGAATAAGAACGAAGATTAAATTAACC
>JAOZMU010000072.1 GCA_029934165.1 Bacteroidales bacterium | reverse complement strand
GCCCATAAAAAAACTATAAGAATATTTCTTTTCAATGTGAATTGATTTTTTATGAACAAACCCTGCTTTTTAATATTGAGATAAATTTAATGTGAATTAATTTTTACGAACAAAACCTATATCCGAACCAAAAATGTAAATTGTCTAAAAAAGTAAATTACTTTGTTTGTAAAGGGTTAATAATTAATTTATTACAATTCACAAAATTAAACAGAACTAGTGCTAATTTTTGTTCAAAACTAATTATTTTATCTGTTTTATTATTATTGTCATAAAAACTTTTGCCATATTTGTATGAAATTTATTCTAATTATACTAAATTTGAAGTATAACAATTCAAAAAAAATCAACTTTATGAGTCTATCTCAAAGATACAGTAATTTGCTCAGTGTTATTGGGATATGTCTATTATTAGCATTTTTACCAAGCCATTTTGCTGATGCACAAAACAGACCTAATGATAGGTTTCATTTGCATACTCTTGAAGTCAAACTCGGAAAAATCAACGGACAAAAGCGTATAGACATTCTCAACCAGCTATCTGTTGGCTATTTGAATATTTCTGCCGTAAAATCGCTGAAATTTGCGCACGAAGCATTGCAATTAGCCATCACTTTCGATAACAAAAAAGGCAAAGCAAAAGCCATTTTGGGACATGCGGCTGCCAACCTCGAAATGTTCAAATACGATGAAGCACTTGCACACGCACTGAAAGCATTGGCTTTTTCGGAGCAAATTGCGTTTAAAGAAGTTATGGCAGAGTCGCAAAAAATATGTGGTATTATTTACAGCAAAACAGGAAAACAACGCAATGCCGTTTTGTTTTTCTCTAAGTGCAAAAATCTATACATCGAAGTAAATCCCACCAAACTATATGAGCCACTGATACTTATAGGCGATGCTTACATGAAGGAGAACGCCCTACGCACCGCACGCGAAAACTATCTGCAAGCCTTGCAACTTGCCAAACAAGACACGGCAACGGAAAGATATATTTATTCTTTGAATGCACTCGGCAAAACTTATGCTTTGCAACAAAATTTTAGCAAAGCCCTTGATTACCATAAACGTGCGCGCGATATTTCCATCGAAAATGGTATTGATAAACAAGAAATAAACTCAATGTTTTTTATTGGCGAAGCATATCAAAACCTTGGCGATACAAAAAAAGCAATCAAAGTACAAAAAGAGGCACTTTTAAAAGCAGACCAATTGAACTACATAGAAGTATTGGCTCTTGGGTATAAAAGCATAGCATCTACCTATCTAAAAGCTCGTAAATATCGCGAAGCATACGATTATCAGCGATTGTACTCGCGACTTAACGACACTATTTGGAATCAGCAACGACGCGCAAAAATCACGGAATTGAGTTTTTTGTACGAAACAGACAAACGCGAAAAAAAAATTCAGGAGCTTAAATTTAGTAACGAAAAACAGGGATTACTCATTGCAAATCGCGAAAAGGAAAAAAATATTTATTATTTAATAGTTGGTTTTTCTATTCTTTTTACGTCTATTTTTCTTTATTTATTTTTACAGAAAAAAAAAGCAAACAAGGAGTTAACAGAAAAAAATCATAAAATTGTCGAGCAAAAAGAAGAGCTTGAACAATTGATAGAAAAACTTGGCGATAGTGAAGAGAAATTTCGCAAACTAATTGAGACTGTGAATGCTGCCGTTTTAATCACATCGAAAGGAAAAATATTGTACGTAAATCGACATGCCGAAAAAATGACAGGCTACGACCGCTCCGAATTATCGGAAATGTTTATTGGCGACATAGTACATGCTGACTCTAAGACTATTATGCGCCAGACATTTCACAATCCGACAGAAAAAAGGAATCACCATTTTGAGGTTCTTATAAAAGCAAAAAATGGAAATCACGTTTGGGTAGATTTGTCAAGTGGCGTAACTGAATACGAAAATAAAACAGTACAATTCATAACGGCTTATGACATAACAGAAAACAAGGTTATTGATGAGAAATTGCGCAAATCTGAGTTAATGTATCGAACTCTAATTCAGACATCGCCAGATGGCGTTATGGTTTTGACTCTCAAAGGAGTAATAACTTTTGTTTCTGATAGAGTAGCCGAAATGTTTCAAATCGAACGCAAAAACTCACTCATCGGAAATCATCTTGCCGAGTATTTGGTAGAAACAGATCGTCAGATTATTACCGAATTTTTGACCACACTGCTTGCCAAGCGAATAGCAAATGTTGTGGAACTACGTAAAACACAGAAGGTTGGAAGCAATCTCTTTCTTGAGGTTAATGCCGAATTAATCACCGATAGCGATGGTGAAGCAACAGGTTTCTTTTTAAATTGTCGCGATATTACCGACCGCAAAAAAATGGAACAAGCTCTGAAAGAAAACCGTTATCGTTTTCAGCAACTTGCAAACGCCACTTTTGAGGGAATAATTATCCATGACAATGGAGAAATTATCGAAACTAACGACAAAATTTTAGAAATGACAGGATATTTGTCCGATGAATTAGCAAAATTATCAATTTTCGACCTGATTGACAGTAGTTTATATAAAACAGCACGCGAAAATCTTATGTCCGCAACGCCTACAATTTCGGAAGTTATTCATAAACAAAAAAATGGAAATATTTTTTATGCAGAAATTTTATCTAAGCCGTTCATATTCAACGGTAAAGATGTCCGTGTGGCAGCAATTAGAGACATAACTGAAAGAAAAAAAGCGGAACAAAAACTGAAAGTTTCGCAATCTAATTTGGCAGCTTTAATAAATAACACCGAAGACTTTATTTGGTCTGTCGATGCCGATTTTCGTATAATAACGCTTAATGCCGCAATGCGTGCATCTTTCGAGCAGTTTTTTGGCACCGAATATTCGCCAGAAGATAACCATCTTAATCTTTTGCCGCAAAATGTTGTAACCCAATGGAAAGACGACTATTTGCGAGCAATAAATGGCGACCAATTTATCAAAGAAAGTCATTATCTCGAAAAAAATGGCATTTTAGAAGTTGGCTTCAATCCGATAATTGGCGAAGACGGCGAAATAACTGGTGCCGCAATTTTTTCGCGCGATATTACCGCAAAAAAACTTGCCGACAAAGCACTGCAAAACAGCGAAGAACGCCTACGTTTGATTACAAATAATGTTGAAGATTTAATTGCACGAATTTTACCTTCGGGCGAGATTATTTATGCAAGTCCATCTTGGAAAAAAATTGTCGGCTACGAGCCTGAAGAGTTAATCAGCAAAGCGATTTTCGATTTTGTGCATCCCGATGAAAGAGCAGCAATAATAATAAAAACCATTGTTGCAATGCGTGCCAAATCGTCAAGCAAAGAAGAGTATCGCATACGACGAAAAAACGGCGATTATTTCTGGATGGAATCGCATCGTTCGCCGATTGTCAATGACAACAATAAGGTAGATTCCATTGTTCTTGTAGGTCGCGATATTACAGAGCGAAAAAATGCAGACAAAGCACTGCAAGAGTCTGAGCAACAGCTTCGTCTGTCGAATATTACCAAAGATAAAATGCTATCTATTATTGGACACGATTTGCGCGGAGCGTTGGGTGGTTTTACAATGATGTTGAATTTGCTCATAAATAACCCAAATTCGTTTGATGAAAAAAGACTTAGCGATGTTTTTCTTATGCTAAAACAATCTTCGGATTCGACCCTTGAATTATTGGAAAACCTAATGCTTTGGGCGAAAAATCAACGTAATTTAGTAGAATTTTCGTTGTCAGTTCTAAATTTAGAAAACAAAGTAAATGACTGTGTTTATGCGTATAAGCAGATAGCAAAGAGTAAAAAAATAGAACTTAAAGTAAATATTTCACAAGATATTGACATCAGCGCAGACGAAAATATGTTTCTGACAATTGTGCGAAATTTGGTTACTAATGCCATAAAATTTTCGCTCGCAGGGGGACTTGTTTCCATATCGGCAAAAGTTATTGTAGATTTTGTAGAGATTTCGATAGCTGACAGTGGAATAGGAATATCAGAATTTAACCAGAAGAAAATTTTCTATGCCGAGAAGAAATTTTCTTCACAAGGCACAAACATGGAAAAAGGAAGTGGCTTAGGATTAATACTTTGTAAGGATTTTGTGGAAAAACACGGCGGGAAAATTTGGGTCGAGAGCGAAGAAGGAAACGGTAGTATTTTCCGCTTTACGATACCTTATGGTAATGAAAAAACATGATTTTTTGATTTCAACATATCTGCTATTTCATGTTAATTTGTAGATACGCAATAAAATGACAATAATGAGCAAGGAAATATTCATTGATAATATAAAAAAACTTATTGCACTGGGCGAAACACACAATGCAATTGTTGGTGTGATGAAAACCGTAAAGGACAAAGACAAAGTTCTTTACGATACGGCTATCTTGCAAATGAGTAGGTTTAGCAGCTTAAAAAAAGGATTAGCAATCGGAGAATTATCATACGCAGAAGCAGAGCGCAACAAATCGCAGATAAATAACGCTGTTCTATATTTGCTTGATGAAATTAGTAATAGCCTAATAGCGTTTGAATTTGAATGCCACGAAGCCGACCTAACTATCAGCCTTATTGAGAACGAAGACGATTTTAACACCGAGCCTTCAAAGGTTATCAGCATGGCTCAATCGTTGGATATTACTGATATTGTTTCCGAAATTCCTGGCGATAATATTGGACTGTCGCCAGCATATATAACGCGAAAAGGCGAGGATAATTTCATTCGGTCAGTTTTGCGTCCCGGCGTTGTTTTACGTATAAAAGGTCCTCGCAAATTTGGTCTAAATTCCTTGATGACACGAGTAATTCGGTTTGCCGAAACAACAAAATATATAATTGTAAACCTTGATTTTCATATCATTAGCTTGGAAAACCTCAACGATTTGAATAATTTATTGATACAATTTTGCTCTTTTTCGTCGCTGGCAACAGGTCGTCCGAATAAAATTTCGGAGTTCTGGAGTAACGAATTTCTTGATGTAAAAATGAAGGCTTCTTTATATATTGAAGATTTATTAAAATCTATTGATAGCCCAGTTTTATTTGCCCTCGAAAAAACGGATAGATTATTTGAATTTTCAAATGTTTCATCGGATTTTTTCGGACTATTGCGCTATTGGCACGAACAAGCACGCCGACACAAAATTTGGGAGAATTTCAGGCTTGCAATATCCTATTCGACAGAGGCTTATCTTGCAATTAATGATTTGAATCGCTCGCCTTTTAATGTAGGAGAAGAGTTTCATTTGCACGAATTTTCGGAAGAAGAAGTGCGACAATTTATCTCAATGCACGGGCTGAATTTGCCACAACATCAAATAGACATTTTAATGAAAATGTACGGTGGACAGCCGTATTTGGTGCATATCGCGCTGAATAATCTCTCGAATAAAAAATACACTTTCGATGAACTGATTAAAAAATCGTCCTTAGAAAGCGGACCATTTACAAAACACATGAAAATTATAATGGAAAATATTTTCAACAACGAAAAGCTTTCAGCGTTAGTAAAAACAATAATCAAAAATAACTATGCTAACGACACACAAAATATCGACAAATTGCGCGCTGCTGGTTTAGTAACAGGCGAAATTCCTGACATAAAAATAAGTTGCGAACTATATAAACAATATCTTGAAAAAAGACTATAAATAGTTGTACAAAAATAAGCGATACCTTTCAAATAAGGTAAAACAAGAAAATGTAATAAAACTAGCAATAGTTTTTGCTGAAAAAAACTGTATTAGAAAAAAATTATAAAAGAATAATATAAGTTTATGCCGGAAGAAAAATTACGTAGAAATGTTTTTCAAGCAGGAGGAACACTCTCTAGCTCAATGCCTTCGTATATAGTTCGAAGTGCTGATGATGATATTTATGAATTTTTGAAAAGTGGTGAGTTTTGCTATGTACTCACAGCACGTCAGATGGGAAAATCAAGTCTTTGTGTGCGTACCAAAAAACGCCTTGAAGCTGATGGCTTTTCGTGTGTTTTTGTGGATATTAATGCTGTCGGGAGTAAAAACGTAAATATTGAGCAGTGGTATTATTCATTTTTATATCAGATTTCTTACCAGCTTGATATTAACTTTGTTAGCGAGCTAACAACCTTTTGGCAAGAAAAACCAAATAGGTCGCCGATAAACAGAATGGTAGATTTTTTCGACAACGTAATTTTAAAAAATATTCAAAATGAAGTCGTTATTTTTATTGATGAAATAGATTCAATTTTAAGTATCGAAAAAACGAGCTTTAACACCGATGATTTTTTTGCTGCCTTGCGAACATTCTACAATGGACGCGTGTTACACCCTAATTTTCAACGCCTTAACTTTACGTTAATTGGTGTTGCAACTCCATACGACCTTGCGCCAGATGCGAGCCGGACTCCTTTTAATGTTGGCGAAGCTATTCAGTTGAAAAACTTTACGTTAGAAGAAATTTTGCCACTACGGCAAGGTTTCACTCACATTAATTGTGATGTTGGAGAATTACTTGCCGAGGTGCATCGCTGGACAAATGGGCAACCAGTAATGACACAAAAGCTATGTCAGGAAATAGCTCGTAATGAGACAGTTATCACGAATATTGTAGGTACTGTTGCAAAATATGTTAACAATCTTTTTCTGCAAAGTCGGATAAAATCTAGCGATGATAATCTTTCAAATATCAGTCACCGCATTTTGGATAACAAAAAATATAACGCTAAAATGCTATCTGTTTATGAAAAAATTATTACCGGCGTAAAAACAGAGGTAAATAGTGAGTTAAAGGAGCATTTATATTTGAAGCTATCTGGGGTTATTTATGATGAAGATGGTTTTTTGGTACTTTCCAACAAAATTTACGAAAAACGTTTCGACAAAGACTGGCTATATGTTTCGATAAAAAAAATTGGTCGTCCGTTTTCAAACTATATGAACGAGTGGCTCGAATCTGACAAAGCATCGCAAAAAGCATTGTACGGAAAACTTCTTGAGCAGGCGTTTACGTGGGCAAATGCGCGCGAACTGACATCGTTGGAGTGGGAATTTCTTGAGTTCAGCCGCAAAACGCAAGACAAAGCGCGCGAAGAAGATGCAAAAGCGCGCGTGAATGAAATTCGGCGACAACGGAAGCAGCGCACTTGGCTTGCTGTAACTCTTTTAGCTACAATTGGTTTAGCTTTGTTTTTGGTTTTTCAGAGCGGAAAAATTACCCGCATAAAAGATGCTTTTAGATTGACGATTCAAGCTCTTCAATTAACTGAAACAGACCCATCTACGGCACTTCGTTTGGCAACAGAAGCCGAAAAGTTATATAACGATGAAATTATCAGAAAAGCTGGCTATAAAATATATAGAGACAATTTGTTTTATAAGAAGTTAATTGAGCGAAAACACACAATTAATGCCCTGTCAATCAGCACAACACAGCAACTCATCGCTACAGCTTCGCGTGATAAAAGTGCATATATTTGGAATTACGATGGAAAAGCCGTTGGTGTTTTGCGTGGTCATCAGGGTTTTGTAAACGATGTTGCGTTTTCGCCTGATGGAAAAAAAATAGTAACTGTTTCGAGCGATAATACTGTTATTATTTGGAATGAAAACTATGAAAAAGACACCGTTTTACGCTCGCATACAAGGCTGATGAAATGTGTTGCCTATGCCCCAAACGGACGTTTTTTTGTTACTGGTTCTGTCGATAAAACGGCACGAATTTGGAACTCCGTTTCGTTTTCGTCCGTGGTTTTAAATCATTCAAACGAATCTGTTAAGGCGGTTGCAATTTCGCAAAACTCGGATTTAATTGCCACAATATCAGAAGATAAGGTGTTCTTTTGGGATACAACAGGCAGGTTAGTAAAAAAATTCAAAATAGAAGAAAACGAATATGTTGAAGGGACTTCGGTAGCTTTTGCGCCCGAAACAGACCTTATTATTGTTGGTTGTGTCGATAAAAAAGCACGTTTGTTTTCGCAAAACGGAAAACTTTTGCACACCTATAAAGAGCATTCGCGCAAGATAAACTCGGTGGCATTTGCACCTTCGGGCGAAACTTTTCTGACAGGTAGCGAAGATAGAACAGTTTGTCTGTGGGATACGGCAGGAAATCTGGTACATAAATTTCCGGTTCACGATGGTTCTGTAAACGATGTCGCTTTTTTGGGCGATAGTTCTTCTTTTTTGACCGCCGGAAGTAATTATGTTGTAAAGCTTTGGCGGATGAGCGGAATGAATATTAAGACTTTTAATTGGAATCCGTACAATGTTCGGTCGGCAGAAATAACGTCAGATTTGACGAAATTGATAATTGGAACAAGTAACGCTTATGGGTTTTTGATTGATGTGAAAACGCACGATACGTTGACAAAATTCCGAGGGCACAAAGGGACTATTTTAGATGTGGATATTTCTCCTAACGGCAAATATTTTTTAACTGCTTCGCACGATAAAAAGATTCATCTTTGGGATAATATTGGTAGTTTGGTTACAGTTTTCAATGGGCATAGAGGTCGGGTTAACAGTGCAATATTCTCTCCAACAGGAGATTCCATTATTTCTGCTTCCGATGATAACACCGTGCGAATTTGGTCTGCAATGACAGGCAAAACACTGAATATGTTAGAAGGACACGATGGAAAAGTTGTTTCGGTGGCTATCTCTAAAGATGGCAAATTTATCCTTGGTGGTTCGACCGACAGAACGGCAATTTTATGGAGTATAAATGGACAAAAAATCGCTGTGTTAGAGGGGCATAAAGAAAAAATTGCTTCGGTGGCATTTTCGCCAGACGGCAAACTTTTGTTGACGACTTCGAGCGATGCAACAGCAAAAATTTGGAACAGAAAGGGGCTTTTACTCAAAACTTTATCAAAGCATGATGGCTATGTTTTATCTGGTTGCTTTTCGCCAGATGGAACTTTGGTATTGACAGGCTCTGCCGATATGACCGCTCGTTTGTGGGATTTAGATGGGCACGAACTACATGTATTTGAGGGGTTTGACCGTCCGATTTATAACGTGCGGTTTACCGAAGATAATAAATATATATTGATTCAATCGTCTGATGGAAGTGCGCATTTGCGGTTGAGCAAGCTTCATAAAGATGAGTTTTTAAATAGCAAATACATAGATTTTCTAACAGAAAAGCAACTTAGAGAATACTCGGTGCGCGAGTAAATAGAGAGGCAATTATGTTTATTGTCGTTTTTATTATAACGCCAAACAGCTTTTAATTCTTAATTTTTTACGACCTGCTTATTGATTTTGTAAAAAACATAAAAATGAAACACGAAAAATATTCTTGGAAATCTATCGACGATTTAAAAATATTTGCGCAAATGTGGTATCCAGAAGGAATGCCCAAAGGTGTTATTCATCTTATTCACGGGCATGGCGAGCATTCTTCGCGCTATCATGAGTGGGCGCGTCTTTTTGTGCAGGAGTCGTATGCTGTCATTAGTTTCGACCAGCGTGGACACGGAAAATCCGAGGGCAAACGTGGTCATGCTCCGTCGCTTGAGCGCATATTCGAAGATGTCGATTTGCTTTTTTCCGAATCGAGCAAACTCTTTCCAACAGTTTCCAGAATTTTGTATGGGCATAGCATGGGCGGCAACATTGCTATCAATTATGCTATGCGTAATCGCTTGGATATAAGCGCACTTGTTGTTACTTCGCCGTGGTTGCGACTTGCCACAGAACCACCGCAGATAAAAGTTGTTTTAGCAAAAATAATGCAAAATATTTTTCCGACATATACAGATAGTTCAAAACTTAATGCTAAGTATATTTCGCATGACAAGCGGGAAGTCGAAAAATATATTACCGATGAATTAATACATAATAGAATTTCGGTATCACTTTTCAGCGCGATGTATTCTGCTGGTTATAATGCCATTGAAAATGCAAATAAACTAACAACTCCGCTTTTGTTGATGCACGGAAGCAACGACAAAATCACTGCGCATGAAGCAAGTATCGAATTTGCCGAAATTGCTCGACGAGTTACGACACTGAAGATTTGGGATAATCTTTCGCACGAAATTCATAACGAAAATTCGCGCGGAGATATTTTCAAATACACCGTAGATTGGTTAAGTAACGAAATGAAAACATAAACCAGAACGTACCTACGGCGCTAATCTACAATGGTTTGCCTTATGGTTCTATTAACAGGACAGTCCAAAAGGACTTACAAAATGTGTATAAAAATTTGTATAAATGCTCCGTAGGAGGGTGTTCTAAGTAATGGAAAATTAATAATTAATAATTTTGCTTACGCCTGATTTAGTTTTAGTTAGGAATTTTAATGGCTTACTTTATTAAATTCATTTTACTAATAAGTGGTTTAGTTATGTTTTTATTGGCAGTAAGTTATTGTAGGCAAAATGGTTACTAAGGCTAAGACCTATTTTTTATGAAAGTTTAAGCTATTACAGCCAAATTCGGTCAGATTTTATTAATTGCATGATATACAACAC
>JAOZMU010000071.1 GCA_029934165.1 Bacteroidales bacterium | reverse complement strand
CAAATATTGAACCAAACAGAAAATTTATTGACCAACAACGTTCTACAATAGAACCTACTTTGTTCTACAATAGAACCTACTTTATTAAATTCATTTTACTTAAAGTAAATAGCCTCGGCAAAAATTTAACTTTTTTTAGGAATTACAAATCGCAAAACACCATAAAATAACTCGATTTTCGGTGTCTAGCTTAAAATTAAACTCATGAAAAATATAAAATATTTATTTGCTTTATTATTTATAGTCCCACTTTTTACTACAGCTCAAAACATGAACGACGCATTGCGTTTTTCACAGGCTTTTCACGGCGGAACAGCACGCTCGATGAGCATGGGCGGTGCATTTTCGGCACTTGGTGCAGATATGTCGGCAATGAGTTTTAACCCCGCCGGAATTGCCCTTTACCGAAGCTCCGAAGTAACCGTAACACCATGCTTTTACACCGATAAATCCGAAGCAACATTCTTACAACCAGGACGTTTGACAAGCGACAACGAATACGATTTTAATCTAAGTAATATTGGCTTAGTCTCTCCAATTTTATCGGGTAGCGATGCTGGTTGGGTAAGTATAAATTTTGGTGTGGCATACAACAAGCGCAACAACTTCAACCAGAACATGATAATAGACGGAACAAACAATAGCAACTCATTGGCAGATTATTTCATGTACAATGCCAATGGTGTAGATATTAACAGTTTATCTGATGTAGCAGAAGGAATAGCCTACGATGCTTATGTGATTGACCGTTATGATACTATTAGTAATTTATACGGAAACCCATATAATGCTTATGGAAACAATATCGACAACCCAACTTATGGGCAGCGACAAAGAAAAATAATAAATACAAGTGGCGGAATTGGCGAATATGCGTTCTCCATTGCGGCTAATTATGCACATCAACTATACATTGGTTGCACATTTGGCATTCAGGATTTGAATTACGAAATGCACTCGACCTTTATGGAAGATGATGAAAATGACGTAATTAACGATTTTAAATCGTTTGAATTTTCCGAAAGCCAAAAAGCAACAGGTTCAGGATTCAACTTCAAGGTTGGCGCAATTTATCGCCCTCTGGATTGGGTGCGAATTGGTGCAGCCGTCCACACGCCAACTTTTTGGGACATCGACAGAGAATACTCCAGCGAAATAACCAGTAACTTTGCAGTTGCAGACAACGATGGTGCAACGAGTTATACAGCTCAATCAGATATTTGGGACTTTGATTATGAGGTTACAAGCCCAATGCGAGCCATGCTTGGAGCCGCATTTGTTATCCAAAAAATGGCAATTATCAGTTTCGATTACGAATTTGTAGACTATGGCGCAATGCGCATGCGCTCAGATGGTTACGACTTTTACGAAGATAACACAGCTATTCCAGAATCATACGCAGCAGCAAACAACATTCGCGCAGGATTAGAGTACAGACTTGGAAATGTCAGTCTTAGAGGCGGTTACGCATACTACGGCTCACCATACAAATCGACAGATGATATTGAACCAGCCACACGCCAATCAATTTCGGGCGGTTTTGGTGTTGCAAACCAAAACTTTTATCTCGACTTGGCTTATGTTTACAACATTTATAGCCATACACATTTATTCTACGATGTATATCAAAATGAGCAACTTGCAGGTGCAAACATAAATACAAACTACAACCAAATATTGGCAACTTTTGGCATTAGGTTCTAATAATTAGGCGCGTTTTTTGTTGTAAAAAAATATAAATACTTCCCTATTTTTTTAATTTTTCCATCAGCGTCGAGCCACCAAATTCGACGCTTTTTTTTACCCTGACACGAAATTATATACAACTTTCCCGAAGTTGTTAACTTATTTTTTGCCTACTATTAACTAAATTTGTTACGGTTTAAAAAACACATTAATTATTAATATTTAAACATAAAACTATGCAGATAAAAAAAAATATTGCAGTTAGCGATTCGGGTTTTGTTTTCGACCCAACTTCTGGAGAATCGTACACCCTTAACACAGTAGGGGTTGAAATAATAAATTTACTAAAAGCCGGACTTCATGAAGACGAAATAAAGCATAAAATCCTCGAAGAATACGAAGTTTCGGCTTCTGCTTATGACAAAAGCTTCATAGATTTTGTTGCGATGCTAAAAAACTACGAACTAGTAGAATATGCTGATTAACACCAATTTACAACTTCTAAATCTATAAAAAAAAGAAACATGAAGCGAAAAATAGTTGTTGCCGTAACAGGCTTAAATAACACAGACAATCCTGGTCCGGGGATTCCTGTAATACGCGGTATTAGAGACTCCCAGCTCTTCGATGTTCGAATAATCGGGTTAGCTTACGAGAATTTAGAACCAGGCATTTATATGCACGACCATGTCGATAAAACCTATCAAGTTCCATATCCATCTACTGGTAGCGATGCCTTGATAAAAAGACTTGAGTATATAAATTCGATTGAAAATATAGATGTATTAATTCCAAATTTTGACGCAGAATTATATACATTTATGAAATCGTCAAAAAAGCTACTTCAAATGGGTATTCATACATTTTTGCCTACGTTGGAGCAGTTTGAAGAACGGCACAAAGCCAATCTTGTAGAATTTGGACAGAAATATGAAATTGATGTTCCGTTTAGTACATCAATTTTTAGCGAGGCAGATATTTACTCATTGCCTAATTCATTTTCGTATCCTGTCATGGTAAAAGGCAAATTTTACGATGCGTATATTGCCTATAATGCCGAACAAGTAAAAATGCACTTCAATAAAATAAGCTCCAAATGGGGTGTACCTATTATCATTCAGGAGTTTATAAAAGGGACAGAAGTCAATGTTGTTGCACTCGGCGACGGCACAGGGCAAACAATTGGCGCAGTACCAATGCGAAAACAATACATCACAGACAAAGGAAAAGCATGGGGAGGCATTACTCTTGATGACGCTAAAATGCTGGAGCTGACCCGAAAAACCATCAAAGCAACAAAATGGCGTGGCGGAATGGAGCTAGAGCTAATCAAAACAAACGAAAATCGCTACTATCTTCTTGAGATAAACCCAAGAATTCCGGCGTGGGTATATCTTGCTGTTGGTGCTGGGCAAAACCACCCAGAAGCACTCGTCCGATTAGCATTAGGAGAAAAGGTAGAACCATATTCGGATTACGAAGTTGGAAAAATGTTTGTTAGGTATTCTTACGATTTAATATGTAATATTGGAGAGTTTGAAAAACTCTCAACCACAGGCGAATTATAGTTCCATGTATAAAACCATGACATATTCATCTGTTCTTTTGACAGAAAATATTAATTTTTGTTAAATGTAACTTCCTGATAATTTGTCATATAAATATAAAAATTGTTAAAAAAACATATAAAAAGATATGAGTGAAAAGAAAAAATTTGAACGCCCCGTCATAAAAAAAGTACAAACAGGAATGACAAATAAATTTGGTACTCGCACCGAATTTGACCCAATCACACACATTGACAAGGTTCCGGTTAAGGAGCTGATTGAGAAACATGGCTCGCCTTTGTATGTTGTTTCAGAACAGACGATTAGAAGTACGTATCAAGACTTATACCGAGCTTTTTCGACACGCTACCCGAAAGTCCAAATGGCGTGGTCGTACAAAACAAATTATCTTGACGCTGTTTGCCGAGTTTTTCATCAAGAAGGCTCATGGGCAGAGGTTGTTTCTGGATTTGAGTACGATAAAGCACTTGCTAACGGAATCAGCGGAGAGCATATTATATTCAACGGACCAGACAAAGACGAAGCTGCGCTGGAAAAAGCGATTACAAAAAAATCGCTAATTCACATCGACCATTTCGATGAGTTGTATTCGATTATTGAAATAGCTAATGAGCTGAATATCACTGCACGTGTTGCTATACGTATAAATATGGACACAGGGATTTTTCCACAGTGGACACGTTTTGGTTTCAACTACGACAACGGCGAAGCATGGGAGGTTATAAACCGAATTATGTTGCAGGAAAAACTCGAACTCATTGGTCTTCATGCACATATCGGCACATATATCATGTCGGCATTGCCTTATGGTGTTGCGGCTTCTAAATTGGCAAACTTGGCTGCTTCCGTTGAAAAGAAATTTGGTCATAATGTTAAATACATTGATTTAGGCGGCGGGTTTGCATCGAAAAACACGCTCAAAGGCGCATACTTGTCCGGCACAGACACTTGTCCATCGTTTGATGAATATGCCGAAGCTATTACATCGGCGCTGGTTCGGTCTGAAATCAAACCAGAACATTTGCCAATGCTGATTCTCGAAACAGGACGCGCACTAATTGATGATGCAGGCTATATTCTTGGTTCGGTAATAGCTAACAAGCGTATGCCTGACGGAAAACGCTCAATGATTATTGACGTAGGAGTAAATTTTCTGTTCACATCATTTTGGTACGAGCATAAAATCACGCCAGCGCAATCATTTTCCCACCACACCGAAGATACGATAATTTACGGACCTTTGTGTATGAATATTGATATTATTCGTGAGCATATCACATTGCCGCCATTGAAACGTGGCGACCATGTAGTTATCAGCCGAATAGGAGCATATAATATGACTCAGTGGATGCAATTTATCAACCTGCGACCAAGCATTGTGATGATTGACATGGACGGAAAAGCCCACGTAATTCGTGAAAACGAAACATTAAACACCGTAAAACAAAACGAGAGAATACCTGAACATCTCACAGATATTAACAAAAAATAATTTCCAAAAACTCATTTGAACAGTGTCTAAAAAGGCTGATTATCATAATAATAATCAGCTTTTTAGTGTTCACTACTGTCTGTGTAACTTGACTATCAATCGGCACTAGTAGAATATTTGGTTATATCCAGTTAGTTTTGTACCATTGTAACTAACAGGATAACAATTGAATATGCGACTTCTTGTCGAAGTATCGAAAATAAGCTATTGTCAGATATTTTTTGCTTGTTTTTTACGAAGCGAAGCAAGCAAAAAATGCCTGACACCAATTTTTTAGATAAAATGTTTGTTTCTTTGCAAACTTGTTTTTCTATTTTGCTCAAACTTACTTAAAATAGTCTTATTATAACGGATTTTTCTAATTTTTAATAAAATCTTTGCGATATAATAAACTGAAAATCAACAAATTGTAATTTCAACAAAAACTGTTATAATCAGAAATAGTAATTAATATTTAAAATACGTGCGATTATTATGACAATAAATGAATTGCAAGACCAAATAATTGAGGAGTTTAGTGTTTTTGACGAATGGCTAGATAAATATCAATACTTAATTGAGATAGCTAACGATGTACCTCTCTTATCAAAAGAAAAAAAAAACGCTTCGATACTTATAAGAGGCTGTCAATCACGTGTTTGGCTAGACGCTGTTTTGATAGATAAACAGACAGTACATTTTACTGCTGATAGCGATGCGATTATCACAAAAGGTATAATTTCCTTATTGATTGGAGTTTACAACAACCGCAAGCCACAAGACATAATTGATTCGGATTTATATTTCATTGAAAAAATTGGATTGAAAGAAAATCTCTCGCCTACCCGTGCAAATGGCTTAGTATCAATGATAAAGCAAATGAAATTATACGCCATTGCATTTAATGAAATTGTAGAGAAACGAAAATAAACAAAAAGCTGATTTGGCGCGACAAAGATCTATGTCGTGGCTTGGTTTTAAATAAATTTAACATGAATAACAGAAATGAAAACTTGGAAGCGGAAATTGTTCGCGTTTTGAAATCAATTTTTGACCCTGAAATTCCAATTAATATTTACGATTTGGGGTTAATATATAAAATTGAAGCTGACAAACAAACGTCCGAAGTAACAATAGATATGACACTTACGGCACCAAATTGTCCAGTAGCAGATTCTCTTGTTCAGGAAGTTGTCGATAAAGTCGAAGCAATGGAAGAGGTTGCTTCATTAAATTTTCAGTTGGTTTTCGAGCCGGCTTGGAATAAAGATATGATGTCTGAGGAAGCGATGCTAGAATTGGGTTTTTTGTAACAGCAAAAGCCAAGATTGTCAATTTGATAATTTTTTTAATGCCGATTTGCCTTGCGGCGAATCGGCTTTTTGGGTTGGTTTAGTGTAATAATATCACTAAATTTGAAAAACAAAAGGCATTGTGCCAAATAGTGTATTTGTTTTACTTTACAGTATAAATTTGAAATTATGTTTCCAATAACATACAAGAATAAAATACGGATTTTGATACCTAAAAACACGAAAGTATCCGTTTCGAACCTGAAAAATAACCTCACAATTGGAATACGTCAATCAGCTATAAAGGATATTTCTACACAGGATAACACAGTAGAATTTCGCGGAGTGATTTTTCGTTTTGCGTGGAATGGATGGAATTTTTTGAATGGCGTTAGCCGAGGAAAAATAAGAATCGACTACGAATCTGCCAAAACAAAATACGGCTCAGGCTGGCTTGTAATCTCCTATAAACTATGGTGTAAAGAGTTTTTTTTCATAGCATTAGTTTTCTCAATTATTCCACTTGCACTATTTAATACAATATTTTTTTTACCATTATTAGCAATTATTTGGTTGGTTTTTGTGTTAGGTAATTATCTGTTGTCGGCTCACAGATTTAAGTCATTTATTATCAATTCATTACATGGGATTTATTTTGATCATCTTGAAAAAATTTCAACAAAAACACATTTAAATACATAGTGCTATTTTATGACAAAAAGCGTATAATTTTAATAGTATATTATACGCAAGTATTTAATAACTGTAGTCATGACACAACTTGAAGTCATTGTCGGTATGGCTTCAAGCCACACCAACAGTGGTGAACATTAAATACAATAGGATGTTACATTACAGACTTTTATTATGTTGTATATCAAATAATTAGTATATCTGACCAAATTTGGCTGTAATAGATTTATTTTTATAAACCATGAGAGAATCCATTTTAAATGCACTAGTGCAAATTTTCGCTATCATCGCAAACGTTGGCGACAATGGAATTAGCAACAAAGCCAGAAAAGTCGTCAAGAATTACTTGCGACATTATCTAAACAAAAAACAAGCAGATGAATATTTGGAATTATTTAATAATTACTTAAATTTTCATCATCGTGACCACCAACGATTGGACAAGAAAAAGGAGAAAAAAAGAAGTTCTTCGCATTCGGTGAAAATATTACGTATCTGTCAAAAAATAAACGAGGGATTAACACAAAAAGAAAAAATGATTG
Organism: Bacteroidales bacterium; assembly: GCA_029934165.1. Taxonomy (GTDB): domain Bacteria; phylum Bacteroidota; class Bacteroidia; order Bacteroidales; family JAOZMU01; genus JAOZMU01. Next base: position 3,250 of record JAOZMU010000071.1, on the reverse strand, counting down.
TGTTAGTTCGTCTTATTGAATTTACGTACGAAGATGATTATGTCAGTGAGCAGGAGTTTGAGTTTCTGATTGTTGTTGCCGAGACTTTTAACATTTCGAAATTCGAGTTTTTCGATGCCTTGTACTTTATAAATCGCGAGTTCGAGGGAAAAGCTTCACGTAACAATTTTCTGATAATCGACAAACACGAGGACGAAACAGAATCTAATGGACACTGGTTTGCCGAAAATAGACCAGATTCTCCTCAGGATTTGAAGCGTATTTTTAATGAGCATTTATTAGGTTGTATAGTAGTACTTCACATTAAAAGTACAAATTCATTCTTTTTTCGTTACGAGGGAACAGGAAGTGTCTATTTAAAAGGACATAATATTATTCCGGAGCGAGCATACGTAATGGACTCAGGCTCAATCATTAAAGGTACTCGAATCACGCCAATTTATTATACAGATATTGCAGGACAATTTCTTCAAGAACAAATAAAAGAGAAAATTGTTTTTTCTGCTCAAGATGTCGAATTTAGGTTTCCGAAAAGCAACAATGGCATTCAGAGCCTTAATTTTAGCGAACAATCTGGACAACTAATAGGTATTATGGGAGGTAGCGGTGTCGGAAAATCGACACTTCTCAATGTGTTGAACGGAAAATTACCACTTGCTTCGGGTAAAATATGGATAAATGGATTCGATTTGCATCAGGATAGCGAAAAATTAGAAGGCATTATTGGTTTTGTTCCGCAGGACGATTTGCTTATGGAAGACCTCACTGTTTTTCAAAACTTATATTTCAATGCAAAACTTTGTTTCAGCGATTTTGGCAAAATTCAGATAGTTAAAGTTGTAACAAAAGTCTTAAAAGACCTTGATTTATACGACATTAGAGGACTAAAAGTTGGAAATTATCTCAACAAATTTATTAGCGGCGGACAGCGTAAACGGCTTAATATAGCCCTTGAGCTAATGCGAGAACCAGCAATTTTATTCGTAGATGAGCCAACTTCTGGGCTATCATCTATGGACTCGGAAATGGTTATGTTTCTTCTTAAAGAACTGACACTCAAAGGAAAACTTGTAATAATAAATATTCATCAACCTTCGTCAGAAATATTCAAACTTTTCGATAAACTTTGGGTGATGGACAAGGGCGGATTTTTGATTTACAGAGGAAATCCGATTGATGCAATTGTTTATTTCAAAAAAATGGGGCGACACGTCAATGCCGATGAAAGCGAATGCCTGGTTTGTGGAAATGTAAATCCAGAGCAAATTCTGCAAATCGTTGAGTCTAAGGTAATTGACGAACAAGGACGCTACACACACGAACGACGAATTTCTCCAAAAGAATGGAAACAACTTTCCGAAGAGCATATCGAACCAAATGTCAGAAAACCACAAAAGCAAGAACGATTGCCACGTAGTTTTTTCAAAGTGCCAGATTCCGAAAAACAATTTCGTGTTTTTGCCACCCGCGATATTCTTTCGAAACTTGCTAACAAACAATACTTACTTATTAATCTGCTTGAAGCTCCGCTTTTAGCACTGATTTTAGCGTTTTTTACAAAATTTCTTGTCAACGGAGAATATATCTTTTCGGAAAATAAAAATCTACCTATTTACCTGTTTATGAGTGTGGTAGTAGCATTATTTTTAGGAATTACGGTCAGTGCTGAGGAAATAATTAAAGACAGGAAAATTCTCGAAAGAGAATCATTCTTAAATTTAAGTAGAGCAAGTTATATAAATTCTAAAGTGCTTTTAATGTTTGGATTATCTGCATTTCAGATGTTTACGTTTGTAATTATCGGAAATACAATTCTCGACATCAACGGACTATCACTCGAATATTGGTTCGTATTATTCTCAACGGCGGCATTTTCAAATATGCTTGGCTTGAACATATCTTCGGGTCTAAATTCAGTCGTAACTATCTATATATTAATACCTTTCATTCTCGTTCCGCAGCTACTTCTTGGTGGTGCAATGGTCTCCTTCGATGACCTACACGATAGCATCACAAACAAGGTCTATGTGCCTGTAATTGGGGATATTATGACATCAAGATGGGCATACGAAGCTCTTGCAGTTACACAGTTTAAAGCCAACGACTACCAAAAAAACTTCTATGAAGTAGAACAAAAAAGAAGCGAGACTTCATATCTGGCAAATTATCTGATAAACAAACTAATAGCTAAAAATAAAGCCTGTAATCAAATTGCCAATACCGGAAATTTGAACTCAAAATTTGAGCGTAATTTACGCATTATTACTAATGAAATAAAAAAATTAAGTAAGCTCGACAGCTTACAACAGCACGAGTATTTATACGAGGGCAGTTTAACCCCCGAATTATACGATACCGAAGTATTTGAATACACTGATAATTATCTTGTTTCGTTACGCAAATATTACCAAGAGCAGTATAATTTACACACCAAAAATTTTGAGAGTATTCTTAGCAATCTTGTCAAACAAACTGGCGGTATGGACAAGGTCGTAAAAATAAAACGAGCTAATAACAATAAGAAAATAAGCGAAATTGTACGGAATGCGATGGTTCTCCAAAAAACATTTGAGGCTGAAAATCAGATAGTTCAGAAAAAAGACCCGATTTATATGTTACCAGAAAACAACTATGGGCGAGCGCATTTTTACGCACCATCGAAAAAATTTTTTGGTACATACTACGATACATTATGGGTTAATATGTTAGTTATTTGGATTGGAGTACTTGTAATGTATATCGCCTTATTACTTAATTTACTTTATCGAATACTTAACTATTTTGACAACATAAAACTTAATCGAAAGAGTAAATAATAAATTATTAGACTTTGGACAAAAAATTCGATAGTCCCCACATAACAGTGTTGGTATGATTATCAAATAGTTGCTGGGTTGTTTTGAATAAACAAAAAATCAAATTTCATTTAATAATCAAGCGATTAAAATCAAATTTCTATATATTTTCATCGACCAATACTATTTTGTAGGGACTATTGATGTATGGATACAGAGTGCAAATCGTATTTTTGAAAAATTAGTTGTCATTGGCTTTGTAAATTGAAAAACTTCCTCGCCATGCCATTTACCGAACAAATTGTCAAAAAATTTGCAACATAACAAAAATTAGACCGTTCTTAATTGTTGATAAATAGAAAAATAACTTAAAATAATACCTTAAATCCGAAGGTCTTTTTATAAGTAAGTACTCTTACAAAAGTTCTTACGCTTTTTATTAACCTAAGTTGTTA
>JAOZMU010000605.1 GCA_029934165.1 Bacteroidales bacterium | reverse complement strand
ATATTTATTGGCAATTGACAAAAGACGCAGGAACGGTTTCGCTTGATGCAATTTCATATATTCGCATAAAATATTCTACAATACAACCTCCTGCAAAAATTTTGGCAAAATCAATGAATCAACATATTGGAGGAACTTATACCGGAATTGGTGGTATTTATGGTACCAGCACAATTCTTTCCAACAGTTTTGATGTTACAGGAATGGAAAATGGAGGCGATGCCTACATTGTTTGTGCCGAGGTTGACCCACTGAATGGTACTTATTACATTGGTGATGCTTCTGGTTCGCCAGACCCGAGTAGAACTTTTCAAAACCTTACTGATGTAGCACAAGTTTTGCGCGAAAAAGTGGTTGGCGATTTCGTAATTTTTGAAATTCTTGACACTTATAATGATGGCACAGAAACGCCACCAATTATTTTCGATAATCTTTCGGCAATAGATGATTCATATACAGTAACCATTCGCCCTTATACTGGTGTGGTAGGAACTGTAACAGAGCGCAATGCAGGCTCAAGCTCTCAAGCCCTGATTGAAATAGACGGAATAAGTAAACTTATTTTCGATGGACGACCAGGTGGCGCAGGAACAGCAGACTGGACAATATCAAACACTCACGGAGTTAATGGAGGCGCGGCTTTTGAATTTAAGAACGGGGCAAGCAACAACATTCTTTCGTATTTAACCCTTAAAGCCAATGCACAAGACGAATATCAAGGCGTAGTAAAATTTGGACAAACCACAAACGGTAGCGGAAATAGCGATAACACAGTTACAGATTGCGGTATTACGGGACACACATCTACTCCAAAAAATGGAGTTTATTCCGAAGGAACAAGTGGTGCAGAAAATGAAAATAACACAATTTCAAATTGTAATATTTATGACTATTTTGTTTTAAATGATAATTCTTACGGAATTTATGCTCGTAGTTTTTCTTCTAATTGGACAATCCAAAACAACCGTTTTTATCAAACTTCGCCACGAGTTTTCGCAGCAGAAAAAACATATTACGGAATACGCATTGCTGATGGTGTAGGTTATACAATAGACGGAAACACAATTGGTTATAAAGATAACGCTGGTACAGGATTTACCGAAATAAGTGGGGCGAAGGGTAGTTTTATCGGAATACGCTATGCCGGCGACGATGGCACAACCTCGACTATAACAAACAATACAATTTCGGGCATAAAATTATCAACATCAAGCACAAATATTATTAATGGATTTTTTAACGGTATTTGGGTCGAAACAGGCGATGCAAACGTTGGCTCGACAGGAAACGGAAATACAATTGGCACAACAGGAGCATTTACCGAACATCCAATTCAAATTACAAACCTAACGAATGAAGGACAGATTATTGCCATTTTTGTAACCAACCCTCGACCTACACAAATCATTGAAAATAAGATTGGTGGAGTAAAAGAAACAGGCAATAAGCGCAATTGGTTTTTTGGTATCCGAACAGCAAATGGTAATGCAAATGCACAATATTATGTCAGTAAAAACACCATTGGTAGCGAAACACAAGCAAACAGCATAAAAATTGGCGAATCCGGATATACCAGCAAAGCTGATGTTGTTGGTATTTATGTCTATCAAGGCGGTGATATGCAAATCGATGGAAACACAATAGCAAATGTCGTTTCATATCACGAAGGCGAAAGTCGGATACGTGGAATTTATTCTCATAGCAAACATGCCCTATCATTAACAACAAGCAACAACATAGTTCACGACATTGTAACATACTCTGGCAAAGAATCGCAAAGTGGAGTAAGCTTTAATGTTGCTGGAATTGTAGATTATGGTTCGGACGCTGACCCAAATAAAATAATCGGAAACGAAATTTATAGTATCAAAAACCTAAATACAAGCAATCGGAATGTTTATGTTGCGGGAATAGCTTATGGTGGTTCTGAAAATGACGAAATATCAAGAAACTTTATTCATAACCTCGATAATATTTCTTCTAATGGTAGAATTTATGGTATTCATTTATCTATCGGAAGTGCTACCGTAAAGAACAACATGGTTCAACTCGGAATTGACGCAGACGGAAATTCTATTACAAACTCTGCTTATTTATACGGAATTTTCAACGCTTCTAATGATGTGTGTAGCTTCTACCACAACAGCATTTACATTGGCGGAAACAACGTCGATGCGCTAATCGACCACAATACGATTGCTTTCTATTACGAAAAACAAAAAATTATTAATGTCAAAAACAACATTTTTGTTAATGCTCGCTCAAACGCAAGCGGAGTAGATTCAAAACACTTTGCCATTCAGATGGATTTCGATGAAATTGTAAATATGGATTACAATATATATTATACTCCCGGAAATGGCGGTTATATGGCATTTTTTGAAGAAACAATTTTTAACGATTTACGCGAACTGCAAGTTTATACAAACTACAAAAATATGCACTCTGCCGAAGGAGACCCTGTTTTTGAAAACCCAACAGGCAATGCTGCAAATGCCGATTTGCATATCTCTTCCACAAATCCATCGCCGGCAGAAGGCACTGGGATTGAAATAGCAGGCATAACAAAAGATTTAGACGGCGATAACCGCACAACGCTTTCGCCTTGCGATATTGGTGCAGATGCAGGCAACTATAATTTTGATGAAACAGCAGATATTTTTCCGCCGACTTTCGAGTACTCGAAAATTGAGCCGCAAAGCTGTGAAATTAAAACCGTAAATTTTAGCGCAACAATCAAAGACCAAGGTTTGGGAGTATCCAATACTGCCGGCAACCGACCACGAGTTTATTACAGAGACAACGCGCAAGC
>JAOZMU010000070.1 GCA_029934165.1 Bacteroidales bacterium | reverse complement strand
ATTATTTGGTTTACTCAAATATACAAAATTTGTCCAACTTTAGACGGGTAGCCGAGTTTTGTTACCTACACAAGTCTTCCGGCTGGCGAATATGTTTTCCAGCTAAAGGCAGCCAATTGCGATGGAAAATGGTCTGATGTACCATACGAATTACGTATTATTATCACTCCTCCTTTTTGGAAAACATTGTGGTTTTTTTCGTTACTTATATTGCTAATAATCAGCATGTTATTTCTTTTGTATCGTGCAAAAATCCAAAGAATGAAACAGCGCGAAGACGAACTTGAAAAACAGGTTGGCGATAGAACAATGGAAGTTCGGTTTCAGAATGAGGCTTTAGAACAACAGAAAAAAGAGATATTGCAACAATCTGAGTATCTGAAAGCTGCAAACAATGAAATCATGGAAACTGTTGAACAATTGAGTGTTGCAAGCGAAATTATTAAGAAAAAAAATAAGGACATAACGGACTCAATTAATTATGCGAGCAAAATCCAGGAGGCAATGCTGACAGATCGCGAACAATTGTCGAAGATTGGTGCAGAATCTTTTGTGTTTTTCCGTCCACGCGACATAGTGAGTGGCGATTTTTATTGGTTTTCTGCCAATGTTACCGACCGTAATCTGGATATTGTAGTTGCCATTGATTGTACTGGACACGGCGTTCCGGGAGCTTTTATGACGGTGATTGGCAATAACTTACTAGAAGATATTGTTACCAGACAGCAAATTGTCGAGCCTGCTGAAATTCTTTTTGAACTTGACAAAAGAATCCGTGCTACGCTTCAGCAAAAGAAATCAAATGTTCGTGTCAACGATGGAATGGATTTGGCGATACTCGTTGTAGATAAGGCAAATAGCACGATAGATTATGCTGGAGCAAAAAACCCGCTATATTACGTACATGACAATAAATTGGAAATAATAAAGGGTTCTAAGTATGCTATTGGTGGGCATTTGCTACGGCGTAAAAATGCTGCAAATAAGGAGAAAAGATTTAATTCTCACAGAATTAAGTATTCAAAAGGCGATTTATTTTATATTTTCACAGATGGCTATATCGACCAATTTGGCGGAAAAGATGGGCGTAAGTTTCTTGCTAAGAATTATCGCGCATTACTAATGCAAATCTACACAGAGCCACTCGAAAAGCAAAAGTCTATTCTTGATAAAACTATTGATGATTGGATGTTATTTGAAGATAAATTTACATCGCAAGAATACGAACAACTTGATGATATGCTTATTATTGGGTTGAAAATGTAATGGTTTATTACTTACACTTTCAACATTTTGAGAATCAATCAATTACCAAGTTTTAATTAATACAACTTGAAGGCTGTTTGGCGTTATTTTTTCACGATGTTTAGTGTGTGTGTTTCTGTTCCAAATCTGAATTCTACGATATAAATTCCTGGCTTTACTCTGTTTCGTTGGGAGTCTATTCCTGACCAGAAAATGTGATTCAAACCGCTCAAATACTGTTTGTTATTTGCCAAAACAAGAATCTTATTTCCTTTGGTGTCGAACACGCTAATGTCTATGATAGATGTGTTTGCCAGCGCGAAATCTATGCGAACTTCGTCTTCAAAAGGATTTGGAAAAGCAGTAATAATTTTATTGCCTCCGATAATATCTGGCTCATCAAAATTATTCATTTGAACTGTTATTTGCCAATTTGTTTCTGTGCTATATTCCTCGTCTTTAGTTATTTGTTTCAAAAAATATGTGCCCGGTTTTGCAAACGATATTTTCATGTTTTGCAACGAATCGACTAACCGAGTATCATCAATATTCCATTGGTAAGTTAAATTGTTTTCTATATCTAAAACACTAACCTCAAACAAGATAACACTGTCAACATAAGTGTAAATCTGATAAATATCTGGTGTTGTTTTCATTAGTACAGGTTTATCGTTTACTGGCATAAACGTAACTTGTATGGTATCTGTAACTTTTCCTACACCTTGCTCTCTGGCGTTAATAATAATCATTTCGCTGCCGTGCCAATTTTCTTGGCTACTGGAAATTGACAATAGCCAGTTTTCGTTTGTTATGTCAATATTTTCGGTTTCTTCCCAAGAAATTTCAATGTTTTCTACTGTTCCATCAACATCTGAAATGTAGTCGAGTAGATTTATCTGTTTCGTCTTATCTTCAAAGAGATTTAATTCGGCAGGAATATCAAAAATCGGCAAGTCGCCAACAGGTTGGCATTCAATGTTTAATTGCATAGCAACAATATCAATTCCATCTGTTACATAAAAGGTTGTTTGTGCCGTTCCATTCCAATTTGGACGTTCTGTCGAAAAATTTACCAGCCAGTCATCATTCGTTATAATAATATTGTCCATCGGATTCCACCAAAAAGACAATTCGTCTGCCGAGTTATCGACATCTGAAACAAAATCAAAAATATCAATTACAACACTTCCATCTTCGAGGAAAGAGATTTCTGAGGGAAGCAAAAACTGTGGCGGGTCGTTAATATCAATGCAATTGACTTGAATTTCTTGCTCTAATTGGAATTCTCCATCATCAATAGATACTGTAATATTCTCAGAACCAGACCAGTTATCAAGTACGGAATAAAACTCTAGCGAATTTCCATTCATTCTGGCATTAATGTGCAAGTTGTTTTCACATTTGATAGAAATATCGTCCATTTCTGTATCTACATCTGTAATGAAATCGTAAATATCGACAGTTGCCATGCCGTCTTCATAAAATTCTACTAAGCCAATTTCAGAAAAAACAGGAGAATCATTTACAGGCACAACATTAACAATCATGCTACTTAAAACAATGTTCTGACCATCTGTAACATAGAAATTTACGTCTTCGTATCCGTACCAATTTTGGATTGAGTTCTTAAATGTAAATATCTTGTTTTGAGGCAAAATTTCTACCATGTTGTTTCCATCGAAACTGATGAATAAGTCATTTATGTCGCTGTCGATGTCGCCAATTAGTGTGGCAAAATTAATCGTAATAGAGTCATCTTCAATATATTGCACATCTTCAGGAATATTGGAATATGGTGGGTCATTCACAGCAATGCATTGAATATTAATAGTATCTTTAACAACAAACTCGCCATCTTCGACAGAAAATACGACCTCAACATTTCCAAACCAGTTATCATCAATAGGAATGAAAGTATATGTGTATCCGTTAGACACATACCGATAATTATCACCAACCATGCACTTTATAATTAGAGATTGAGTTGTGTTATCTATGTCTGAGATGTAATCTTGAATGTCAAAAATAATAACTTCACCCTCGTGGCTATTCAAATTTTCTGGTAGCTGAATTGTTGGTGGGTCATTTACGGGAAAACAAATAACCTCGAATGTCGTTAAATCTGAGTCTATTCCATCAGAAAGATGTACTGTTATTGTCTCGTTTCCATTCCAATTTTCATGCTTCGGACGAAAAGTTGCCGTTAAATCTTGCTGTTCAATTATTAGTAACTCGGAGTTTGAGAAACTAAGGGTTAACTCACTGATTGAATGGTCTGCATCTGAAATTAACTCGCTAAAATCTGCGACAACAAACTCGTCTTCATTCATAAGTTTGTTATCAACGGGCAAAATAACCGGCAAGTCGTTGACAGATATACACTTAATTTTCATAGTTGTAGAAGCGATTAACGAATCGTCTGTAACATAGAACATAATCTCCTCAGAACCATGCCAGTTTTGTTCGTTTGATGAAAACGTTATTTGAGTTTCTGCCTGCTCAATATTAATTATGCTGTTACCGCTCCAAAAAATTGAAATTTCGCTAAGTGTATTATCAACATCAGTAATAAATTCAGAAAAATCGAATGTTGCCATGTCGTCTTCCAAGAAAACCAAAGGCTCTGTTATTTCGATAATTGGGCAGTCATTAATTGATACTGTTGTAAATACGACAGTTACCATATTGGATTGTAATTCACCATCATACACATAGTATATTAAGGAATCTTTTCCGTAAAAATCCTCGAAAGGTGTATAAATAAATGCGCCGTTATCTTCCAGTTGAATAATTCCGTGATTTGGATAAGTATGGATAATGGGAATTAATAAATCTCTATCAATATCAAAATCATTTTGCAAAATACCTGGTGCATTGATTATTATTGGCATATCTTCGATTGTTGAATATTGTTCCTTGGCTGCCACAGGTGCATCATTTATTCCATGAAAATGTCCACGGATAGTATCCGTTATAGTTTCATTTTCAATGTCTGTTGCCGAAACCAAAATATCGACAGCTCCAAAGAAATTTGGCGTTGGATAGACAATTAATTCATCTGTTGATGACATACGTGCCGAATCGAGTCCTGGCGAGAGAATTGTAGTTCCGTAAGAAAGTTCATCTTCGTCCAAATCCGTAAAAAATGGCACAATATTATCCACAACTATAAAAGATTTGGTATCTTCATAGCACTCATAATCAGGTATTTTACTCACATATTGAGGTGGAATATTTGGGCTATCGTTAGGTTGCCCGATAGTTGGAAACAAAAGCTCGTTTTGTCCAAATTTATCTGGATATAAACCGTAAGAGACATGCGGATATGCTGGTGTTGAACCACAAATGCTTGCAAAAGAAAATGTACGCAACAAAAAAGGGAAGTGATTTTCGCCCTGATGTGGCTGATTATCAAGCCAAAAAACAATATGCTCATTCGGATTTATGGTTAATTCGGGCAGTTGGTGCAATTCCTGATTTTCATTAAACAATATATTATCTGCCAAATTCAACGGCTTATCAGAAAGATTACAGATTTCAATCCAATCATCGGTTTCGCCATATTCATCGGTAATTGTAGATGTGTAATTTACCATCATCTCATTGATAACTAATGATGGTTTAATGATTAATCGAAATTGAATATATCTTGCGTCTGGAACTTCTATTTGCCAATCAGAAACCTCAGTGTTTCCCCAACCTAAGTTTTGTTGAGTAGCATCGTAATAATCGACTGCAAAATTATCATTTACCAAAGTCGTTGGAGCGTTTTGGCTTCCTCTATATTGAATTTCGTAATTAGCATTTGTTTCGATACTTATTTGCATTGGTCTGTGTTCTTCGTAATCAATCACAGGCGAACTCCAAATAGAAGAGTCCGAATTTTGGATTTTTTGAATTTTTCCTTCGCTATCAATTTCACAATTTTGGCAGTCGCCAGATGTAAATGTTGCCATTTCCGGAAATTTAAAATTCTTGTCATACGTTCCAAAGTAATCTATATGCCATAGCCTATTGCCGTTTTCTATCAAACCATGAAAATATTCGTCTGCGTTGAACCAAATCGTACCATCTGTCGGGTCAACAAGTAAACCCTCTGCTTGACGATTTTCTACAGGATTTATTTTTTTATCTATCAAAACTCCTGAGTGCGAAAAATGATATAAAAAGCCTCCGTCCGCAACCATAAAACTACTGTCTTTTTCGATAGTAGAAATTCCTTCGCCAGATACATCAAAATCTATAACACGAAGAACATCCCAAGTATCCATGTCATAAAGTTTTGCAAATTTTCTATTGCAGGCTTTCATCCAAATAGTGTTTGCTTCAATATCAATGTTTATGCAGCCTGGATAGGCAATATCAACAGTCGTTGGAATAGATTCCAGCAATTCTCCATCTTCATTAAATTGAAACAGAGAGTAATACGAATACCCTGGTGTGTCCGGATTTGTCTGAAAAACACCACTCGGCATACCAGCATTCAATGCCCAAACCCAATAAGTACTGTCTCTTTCATCATACGCAATGCCTTGAATATTATCAATATGCGTGTTAACATCTATCTGCTTTACTATACGGTTACGCCTATCAATAATAGAGATGTAGTTCAAAGATGTATTACCGAAATAACCTATTATCAAATGATGTTTTTGCTTGTTATAAGACAATCCTGTGTTTGCTAACTTCAAATGTACAATAACGTCTGGGACGACTGTAAATGTGTCGATTACATACGGTCCTGTTTCATCATTGTAATGAATCGAAACATTATCAATGTGATAATTACCCGAAACATTTAATTGTGCTTCTGATTTCGGTGCATATAAAATGCCACAAGCTAAAACAACTAACCAAAGAATTTGTTGAAATATTTTCATGTCTGTGCGAATAAAAACGAGTTTGAATAATTGGCACTAGGTAATAAAAAAAAATGGAAAAACTAAATATTTAACAATAAATTAATTTTTTATTGAAAACATAAGTAAAATGAATTTAATAAAGTAAGCCATTAAAATCCCTAACTAAAACTAAATCAGGCGTAAGCAAAATTATTAATTTTCCATTACTAAGTAAAGTATTCGCTCAAAATAGCGTGGTAATTTTTATATCCCGCGATTAAAAGTCGTCTTTAATTTTGATAGTGGAGGTTGGATTAATGTCCATTTCTAAGTATTTTCTTTGAAACAAAAAACACACAATAGCTACTTTTTCCAAAAAGCACGAGTAAAAAGAATTAACACCGTAAATAATTCCAGTCGTCCCATTAACATTAGAAAAGACAGCACCCACTTTCCAATATCCGGCAATGCAAAAAAGTTGTTAGTCGGTCCGACATCTCCAATGCCTGGTCCGATATTTCCTAAACAGGCAATTGTAGCTCCCATAGATGTCTCAAAATCAATATCTAACATCGACATTGTGATTGTTCCAGCGATAAAAATCAGCATATAAAAGACAATAAATGCAAGCACATTTGTTATTATTTGTGGCTGAACCGCCCGCTGATTCAAACGGACTGGTATTATTGCATTCGGGTGTAGTAACCGCTTGAACTCCAGTACACTATTCTTGAAAAGAAGCATTATTCGTATGATTTTTATTCCGCCACCTGTTGAGCCAGCCGAGCCTCCAAAAAACATAATTAAAAAAGAAATCGAAATAAGGAAAAAGCCCCAAGTAAGATAATCCGCTGTGGCATAACCTGTTGTGGTAATCAACGAAACAACCTGAAATAGCGCATCTCTAAAAATATGTTCTGCCTTTATGAAAATATTAGTTTCTGAATAGCCTTTGTGCGTTATAAATAAAACAATCGCAATAATAAACGTGAAAACTAACACAAATCCAGTATAATATCTGAACTCTTCATTTTTCAAAACTTTGCTAAATCGACGTTGAAGTGCAAAATACGAAAGCGTGAAATTTGTACCCGCTACAAACATAAAAACTGTTACAACATATTGAATATAAGCAGATTGTGAAAATAAACTATCGTTGTACGTAGAATAACCACCTGTCGCCATTGTTGTGAAAGAATGATTTACAGAATCAAAAAAATTCATTCCGCCGAGCAGCATTAAAATTGTCTGTATGAGCGTAAATAAAATATAAATTCCCCATAGTCTTTTAGCGGTTTCACGTACTTTTGGGTGCAATTTATCCGGCGTTGGTCCTGGCACTTCGGCTATAAAAAGCTGCATACCTCCAATGCCAAAAATAGGTAAAATAGCTAATGACATTAGTATCATACCCATTCCACCTAACCATTGAGTCATGCTCCGCCAAAACAACAATCCATGCGGCATTGCTTCGATGTCGTTCAAAATTGAAGCTCCAGTTGTGGTAAAACCAGACATTGTTTCAAAAAAAGCATTCGTAATAGAAGGTATATCGCCACTCAATACGAATGGTATTGAGCCGAAAATAGAGAAAATTACCCAAACTAAACTCACAATAATATATCCTTCTCGTTTGCCAATTTCAATCAAAGCTTTACGATTGGCAACTGCCAAAATAACTCCAGATACAGCAGTTACTCCTGTCGAAATGAGAAGTGGTACAATATCGTGTTCACCATAAATCATTGCAACAAAGGAAGATAACAGCATAAAAGCACTCTCAAAAACGAGTAAAATTCCAAGTACACGGAGAACAATAGAAAAATTAATCATAATTCAGGTATAAAAAATTTATTAAATTAGCAAGGTTTCTTATCGTTTCCATCGTACAGTTCTGATAATAAGGCTTATGTGGCTAATGTTAGCTTTCAATAAACTCACTATCAGGGAAATCGAATTTGAATGCCGAGACAGCAACGCGCAACTCTTCGTATGGTACTTTTTTTTCCAAATGTTCGAAAATTGGAGTTAATCGCAAGCTACTAATTTCATTTACAGCTTTATAAATCAAATCTTTTTTTTCCTTTACAATAAACTTCTCTGGTTTTATTTGCCCAGATTCAATATGAACTGTAAGATGTTTTAAAATGGTAGCTTCTGTATAAGCCCGATTTTCAGCGATTTCCTGAATAGAATTACCTTCCTGAAACATCTCGAAGGAAATTTCATGAGATTTACGCTTGTCATTTCTATGTGCAGTTTTTTTCATATTTGCATTTTTTACCACGTCATCTTTCGCAATATCATTGCCACTAACCAGTGATTTTGCCAAAAGTTCCGACTTTTTAATATGTTCTATTTGTGTGATATACAGCTCATTTATTTCTTTCAACTCGGTGGTGAACTGCTTAACATTTTTTTTGCCTCTCTGTTTTCTTATTACTTCTTGAATATCAGTTCTATGCTTTTTTATTAGAGGAAGAAAATAGTTAGCTGCTTTTTCAATACGGTCTGTCAAAAATGTTTTTTTATTATCTTTTTTTTGAGCTGAAATGCTTGATAGTTGTCTAATAAAATTATTTGCAATAGACAGTAATTCAGTAAAGTGAGTTCTAATTTCGTCCAGCAAACTCTTCTCGCTTGGTGTCCCCGCTTTGCTACTAACTACCGTAAAAGGTGAAATTTTATACTTATGAGTATTTTCTATTGTTTCAAATGAAAAAGCTACTGTGGCAAATTGTTTTACGTAGTCAAAAACAGAGTCATCATATTCGTCAAAAAGCGAATCAATTGGTTTTTTAGTCTTAGCAAAATCAAGCAATGCCCGATTTTCAAAAAGCAAATTCTGATTAATATTTGACAAAAGTATCAATCCAGATAAAGCCGTCATTCTCGACAAAGCTACGTAAATTTGACCTGGAGCAAATGCGCTAGTAACATCAATAATAGCTTTTTCAAATGTCAAACCTTGGCTTTTATGAATCGTTATCGCCCAAGCCAGCTTTAACGGAAAATGGACAAATCGCCCTTTTACATTCTCTTCGATAGAATCCGTTTTTTTATTTAGCTTGAAACGAACATTTTCCCAAGTATATTTTTCGACATAAATAGAAGGCGTATCGTCCTCAAAACCAACGATAACCTCCTCCTCATCTAAAGACTCGACAAATCCAATTTTACCGTTATAAAATAGTTGCTCTCCGCTAACATCATTTTTTAGGAACATGACCTGCGCACCAACTTTCAATGTCATTGAAGGCTCAATTGGGTATATTCTCTCCGGAAAATCATCAGAAATTTCTGCCTGATAAGTGTACTCTTGGCTGTTTAATTTGCTTAATTTACGAGAATTAATACCATCTGCCTTCATGTTATGCGTAGTAAGATAAACGTAACCTTTGTCGTTTTCAATCTCAGATTCAGTTTTACACCGAGTAGCGAGCAGTTGTTTATCTTTAGTTGTAAGGCAATTATCTCTAATATTGTTTAAAACAGAAATAAAATCGGCATCAGACTGCCGAAATATTTTTTCCAATTCGACATAAATTAAATTATTGGATTGAAAAACTTGTGCCGAAAAGATAAACTCATCTTTATAAAAACGCCTAAGTAAACCGCGCTCAATGTCTTTTACAACTGGAGGCAATTGCTGCAAATCTCCGATAAATAAAATTTGAACACCACCAAAGGGCATATTATTTCGCCTAACATAACATAAAATCGTATTGATGGCATCAAGCAAATCGGAGCGTAACATACTGACCTCATCAATGATAAGCAGTTCCATTTTCCGTAGTAACTGCATTTTTGGTTTCGATAATCGAATAGTCGAAATAAGGGTTTTCGGAGTATGAATTTGAAGATGATTTGGAAAATCATCAGGAATTATACTATCTGGAATAAACATTCCGAAGGGCAATTGAAATAAAGAGTGTAGGGTTACTCCGCCAGCATTTATAGCAGCAATACCAGTTGGAGCGGCAATTACGGTACTTTTATGAGTAATTTCAACTATTCTCTTCAAAAATGTTGTTTTTCCTGAACCAGCTTTACCAGTAAGAAAAACGCATTTGTTGGTGTTATTCACATACTTTAAAGCTAAAACAGCAGCTCTACTCGTTTCATAATTAGCCATTTGAGATAAATTTTTGTTATGATGTGCGTAAAGATAATCAACACTTCCATTGTTGTTATTAACCCGAATATCAACATAATACTTTCCTAATAAATCGCATTATGAGCTTAATAACAATAAAATAATTGCGACAAAAACCTAAGTTATACTAAGAAAGGCTAAAAGTTTAAACTTTTTGAAAAGTTCTGATAACTAATGAGATAATTGACAATACAATAGTTTAAAATTAACCTTAATTAAGTATATACTAAATTAGGTTAAATAATTTACTTTTCAGATTGCATAAAATTCTTATTTTCAAGCGGTA
>JAOZMU010000604.1 GCA_029934165.1 Bacteroidales bacterium | reverse complement strand
CATTATTGGGTTTACTCAAATATACAAAATTTGTCCAACTTTAGACGGGTAGCCCCAAATGCCAATCTTTGGTTTGCGCAGATAAACCTCAGAAGAGACCACAAATTAACTTGTATCTCAATTTGCTGTTTATTGTTGTTTATCAGTTCAATAGTAAATAGCAAGGAGCCTCTCTCCCACCCGATTTGTGAAAAATATTCTCCAACAAGCCAGTGTGCTTTTTCTGTCCTGCAAAAATTCCAGTAGTTTTAGTATATTTGCAAAATCAGGTTGACACTACTGTTAGTGTGGTTTGAAGCCATACTGATAGTAATGATAATTTTTTATGAACAAATCTTGCATCGAAATAGAACAACACCGATTATGCACGCAATTTGAGTGCGTATAAAAAAACGTATAAATTTTAAATTCAAATAGTTATGAGCTTATTCAAATTATTATTCGTTGTTTCAATAGTAACGGTTGTCGATGCGACAGTTTTTGCTCAAACCGAAACCGAAAACATTAATAACCTGATAGATAGCTGGCACAAAGCAGCTGCCGAAGCCGATGCCAAAATATTTTTTGGTACAATGGCACAGGACGCAATTTATATCGGGACAGACTCCACAGAAAGATGGACAAAAAGCGAGTTCGAAGCTTTTGCAAAACCATTCTTCGAGCGTGGCAAAGCTTGGGATTTCAAGCCAATCGAAAGAGGCGTTTATTTTGCCGCCGACAAAAATACTGCTTGGTTTGACGAAACCCTACAAACCTGGATGGGCGTTTGCCGAGCATCGGGCGTGTTGACAAAAAGCTCCGAAAATAAGTGGCAAATTGCTCATTATCATTTATCTGTAACAGTGCCTAACGAAAAAATACAGCTTTTCATCGGCTTAATGAAATCCGATAAAACAGACAAAACCAAGAAATAAGGCATATTCCAAATTATTATTACTAATCTTATAAAACTAACTAAATGAATCTATCAATTTTAATCATTGTTATTACGGGTTTAATTTCGTATATGGCGTTTCAAAACCCCGAAATAAAACTCAAGTATATGTTTAATGCCTACAAAATTCACCACCGAAAAGAGTGGGTAAGAATTGTGTCGCACGGATTTCTTCATGCAAACTGGGAACACCTGATAGTAAACATGTTAACACTCTATTTCTTCGGACGAAAATTAGAGCAAATTTTCATAATGATACACGGACGTAGTACTGGAATCTTACTTTTTGTTATTATCTATTTTGGCGGAATAATCGTATCTTCGCTAATGTCGTTGCAAAAACACAAAGATAATGAGTGGTATAACGCATTGGGAGCATCTGGCGCAGTCGCTGCTGTGCTGTTTGCAAGCATTTTCTACGACCCGATGGGAAAAATATATCTCATGTTTGCAATTCCAATCCCTGGTTTTTTGTTTGGCATTGCATATCTTGGATATTCCTATTATATGTCGAAAAACAGCAACGATAACATTGGACACGATGCTCACTTTTCTGGTGCTATTTTTGGCATTTTGTTTGCGCTAGTAATTGACCCTAATATGTTTGCAGCATTTTCACAATAAAAAACTATCCGAAAAAAAACTGCATTTTAGTAGAAAAATCACACTCTATTTTTCTACTAAATTGCAGTTTTTTGCATTACAAAATACATTGCATTATCAATTTTTGAATAGCATTTTGATTAGTCCTTCGTCCTTATTATAAATGTCAATATAAAAAATAAGATTGCTGGCACTATCGGTTTGACAAGTAATATAACGTACATAAATTGGCAGTGGCGTTTCCATCATAATTCGTTTGCTTATACGGCTGTGTAACAATGAATTGAGGGTGTCTTTTGCTGCTTTGTTTTCATCAAGTTCAATCAGATACTGCGCAAATTCTTTTGGTTTGTGCAAGCGCATACACCCGTGGCTATACGCACGTACATCGTAGCCAAACGCAGATTTATTTGGTGTGTCATGGACATAAACAGCGTGTGGATTTGAAAAATGAAAATATAAAATACCTAGTGAATTTGAATATCCGCCACTTTGTTGGAAGAAAAAATTGAAATTCTGCTTAGAAACTTTGTTCCAATCCACAGAATCTGCATCTATTAACTGACGGTTTTTATCGAAAACGGCATAACCATTTCGTTTTAAATAGCTTACATCAGATTTTACTTTCGGGAGCATTTCATTAGCAGAAATACTATTCGGCACATGCCAGCGTGGATAAGTTTCGATGTATTCTATTGCACTGGTCAACAAGGGAGTAGGTGTTGATGGGTGTCCCGTAATCACGCGATGTTTCTTTGCCACAGAATCGTTATCGACAATATTCAACTCAAAAGACGGAATATTTACATACGCATAATTTTTGGGTAGATTGCTTTCCCATCGTAAACGCTCCAAATTGGCTGCGATTTGCAAAAAACGCTCGTGTTTATTTTTTTTCAAAGCCCTTGCGGTGTGCCTTCCAATTTTTCCATCAGGGTTAAGCCCATGTCGCACCTGAAATTTCCGTAACGCACTCATTAATTGCGCACTGTCAGGAGTACTTATCGTATCATGAATAAAACCAAAATACCTCAGCGCACTCGAAGCAAGCTCGTAGCTCAACAAAGAATCTTCTTTATATGTAGGCACAACAGGAAGCTGTTTTTTATCAATTTCAACGGAGTCAATATATTGTTCCATAGCACTTTGCAGGTTTCGATAAGCCCACATTTTTGGTTGCATTCCAAGCATCACTTGTCCAATATTATTTTGCGCTAAAGCATAGAGCAACGTATCTGCCAACGCGACATCATTCTTGGTGTGTGGGTACATATACACGGTAGAT
>JAOZMU010000603.1 GCA_029934165.1 Bacteroidales bacterium | reverse complement strand
CAAAGTTAAAACTTCCAAACTGCCTTGCAACACGTGAGAGACGGGACGGATACATAACAAATACAATTTTTATGGGGACAAAATAATTGAATTTTCGGCATCTTTCAAGCATGAAAGGCAAATTCGAATAACGTGTTGATATTATGCAATATACGAAACATGATATAGTTGACACTTTTTTCAACACAAACACTGTATTCGTCTGGTTATTTATACTTTACGTTGTGTTTTTTAGAATAAAAGTGTCAACTACCATGAAGGATGCCGAATTATTTTGCAGAATATTGATTTTTATTTTTGCAAAAACACATAATTTTATCATACCAACACCATTGTGTGGACTATCCTCAAAACAAATAATTTGCTAATAATTCAATTTGTTGCTCCGTAATTATATGAATTGGAATTTACCACTATCCCGAAGTATTATAAGCGTATTTTTACAAAATCGTATTTAGAAAAAAGACGAATAACACCACCAAATGCCAACAAAAAGTAGTATATTTGAAAGAAGTGTACAAAAGTCGGCACATCTTATCTTTCGGAAACTCGTTTGCACTATCTTTCGGCGGCGAAAGCACCTTGATTGCCATAACTTAAAATCTCAAAATGAATCAACAATTATTAACAATTGGCGTTATTGGTAAATCGCTTAAAGAAAATGAAAAACGAGTAGCAATTCATCCAGAACACATAAAGCTTATACCTCAAGAGTTTAGAAAACAAATAACCTTTGAAGAAGGATACGGATTACGTTTCGGAACGGACGACAGCACTCTTGCAAATTTAACATCTAAACGTGTCGCATCTCGTCAAGAAATATTTAATAACTTCGATTGTGTACTGATGCCCAAACCATTAGCACAAGATTTAAAGGAAGTTCGGAAAGGAGCAATAATTTGGGGTTGGCCACATTGCGTACAACAAAAAGAAATTACCCAAATATCAATCGACAGAAAATTGACACTAATTGCATGGGAAGAAATGTTTAACTGGAATAAAAGTGGCGATAAAACTCTGCACACATTCTACAAAAATAACGAAATCGCTGGCTACGCTGGCGTGCATCACGCATTAGGATTAGTTGGTATCACAGGCTCTTACGGAAAATCACGCGAAGCCGTCATTCTAAGTTTTGGTTCGGTAAGCCGAGGTGCAATATATGCTCTTCAAGGTCAGGGGTTTACAAGCATTACCGTTTATACGCGCAGAGTTCCGACAGATGTAGCAAATCAACTACCTGGAGTTTCGTTCAAGCAAATGAAAAACGATGAGTCAGGAAACTTACTTTCAGTTGATTCTTGTGGAAATACTCAGCCGTTTTCAGAAGCACTCACAAACGCTCAAATAATAGTTAACGGAATACTGCAAAACACCGAAAATCCACTCATGTTTGTTTCGTCCGAAAACGCAAAAAAACTCCAAGACGGCACACTCATCATCGACATCAGTTGCGACGAAGGCATGGGCTTTTGGTGCGCACAACCCACAACATTCGAAAATCCGATAATAAAAGCCGAAGGCAAATTTTATTACGCCGTCGACCACAGCCCAAGCTACTACTGGGACGCAGCAACTTGGGACATTTCCAAAGCACTCATTCCTTTTTTACCAATTATCCTTGGCGGAGAAAAAGTTTGGAAAAACAATGAAACAATCTCAAAAGCAATTGAAATAAGCAAAGGCGTAGTCAAAAACAGTAAAATTCTATCTTTTCAAAAACGCGAAAAAACGCCACCGCATAATTTCATTTAGTTGAATAAAACACATGGTATTCTTCACGATAAGTAAATGTTAGTTATTTTTACACAGCAACTTATCAGCAAGATGGATAGTCAGTGTACGGCTTCAAGTCGTACACTGACTAAAAAATGCTATTCGTTCACGCGAATGCCATCTTTTTCGATGGTTATGAGTCTATTACGGTATAAATTGCCGATTGCTTTTTTAAAGTTCTTTTTGCTAATGCCAAATGTATTATAAATCTCTTCGGGACTACTTTTGTCCGTTAACTCAATGAAATTTTGGCTTCTTTTGATAGCAACAAAAATATCGTGCGATATACTATCAATTTGTTCATAACCAGGCTTTTGTAGTGTCAAATCAATTTTTTCGTCTTCTCGCACTTTTTTAATGAAACCAGTAAGTTGTTGCCCAACGTCCAATCTCTCAAAAATTTCGTTGTGATAAAGCATTCCCAAATGAAGCTGATTTACAATGACCTTGAAGCCTAAGTCTGTTTCACTATAAATCATCATGTTAACTTCTTCATTTATAGAATATTCAGGCATCACATTGTCAAGAAATTTCTCAATTTTCGCAGATGCTGCAAGACGTTGTGTTTCGCTGTCAAGATATACATAAACGATGTACCAACGCCCAACTTCCATACGCATTTTTTGCTCCCGAAATGGAACAAGCAAATCTTTCATCAAGCCCCAATCAAGAAATGTTCCAACAGAATCTGTAGCAACTGTTCGCATTAGGGCAAAATCGCCAACCATCGCATTTGGAGTTTCGGTTGTTGCAATTATTCGGTCTTCGGAATCTTTGTAAATAAAAACCTCGAGCGTATCATCAACTTCCGTTCCCTCAGGTATCTGTGCAACAGGCAAAAGAATTTCGCCCTTCTCTTCACCATCAAAATACAATCCAAAATCTAATATTTTTACTACTCTCAGAGTGTTTAATTTCCCTATTTTTATCATTATATATCGTACTTAATTATTTTATTTGAGTATATTTATTTAATTTAGACGGTCAGTAAACCAATACAAAAACAACTTTCAAGTAACATCAAAAAAACTCTATAATTAGTTGATT
>JAOZMU010000602.1 GCA_029934165.1 Bacteroidales bacterium | reverse complement strand
ACAGAAAATTTATTAACCAACAACGTTCTACCATAGAACCAATTCATTTTACTAAGTTAATTATTATTATCTGATTTTCAACGAATTAAAAAGGTGATTTCAATAAGATTGAAATTGAAACAAACGCTCATGATTAATTATGTATTAGCAACAAGTTCGTTGATTTAGTTGAGTATAAATAATGTGATAGTTTTGTTTTTTTATTCATAATATACAAAATACTGGGTTTCAAATCAAATTACTTTTTTGTTCATAAAAAAATTAATTAATTAAAAATTCGCCACGAAGTGGCAACTTAATTCAGCCCAATGGCAACGCCTGGTAAAGAAGTAATTAGCTAATGAACTCGCCCTGAAAGGGCAGATTATCAATAAGCTGTCCTTTCAGGACGCAGTAATAATAATTAGCATTTTTAACCACAAGGTGCTGCCATTGGGCTGAATTGAACTGGGCTTTCAGCCCGAAAAAAAATCGTATAACGCTTTCTTTCCTTATGTAATGTTTTTTTATGAACAAACCATGCAAATTACTTTTTTGTCCAAAGTCTAATTATCTATATGAGCCTAAAAAAACAGCTCAATAAATTCTTGTTTTATATAAGTACTCATACAAAAGTTCTTACGCTTTTTATTAACCTAAGTTGCTAATTCACAGCTTAGACGCGTCATAAAAAAATAGGTCTTAGACCTTAATCTCTATTTTAGCTTTATTATTTTCCCAAAAACAGCCGATTTCTGCGTTGTAATTCGATAAACATAAATTCCTGTTGGAACTGAATTATTGCTGCCACTATTCCAAACAAATTTTTGTGTCGATGCTGCGCTACAATCTTCATTGGCGGTATAAAGCAATTTTCCTGTCAATGAAAATACTTCGAAAGTTGCGTTAATACTTTCCATAACATCAAAAGAAACAGTTACTTCATCGGAAAATGGGTTTGGATAACTCCTGATTTTCTGAAGCACCTCTGTTGGCGATGAAATTGCACTCGTGCCATTGATAGTCAGTGTGATAGGGATATTTACAGTTCCCTTACTATTGTCCGTAACAACCATATTTGCTGTGTATTCTCCATCTGTTAAGCCTGTTGCATCAAAAGAGAGAATTATTTCTGTGCTGTTTCCTGCTACAATATTTCCACTCAATGGATTAGCATTCACGAAGTTGCTCAACGAAAAATCGGTAAAAGCAATCGAAAAATCAAGAGTTCCCGTTCCAATATTTGACAGTTGTATTGTTGTTGTTTCGGTTTCATCGGCAGCCATAGTCAGTTCTACTTCGGCTTCCGAAACACTCAAAATTGGCGCAGTAGGTTGCTTGATAGAAAAAACATGCGGGTCAGAAATACCGATAAGTGGATGATTTTCGCTACGCATTGACTCATCTGCTGCATGGATAAAATACGATATTTCGCTTCCTGCATCTTGCATTGGAATAGTTACGGAGTACAAATCGTTGCCCGAAGTTGTTAGCGCAACAAACTGATAATCTGAATTATCGACTTTATAATAAACTTTCAGCGAGTCTGCATACAAACTTTCACCGCTGTATGCTTTTATGGTTGCAGTAATTTCGTAGTCATTCTGATTGTCAATTTCGCCTAAAATTGGCAGATGATAAATATGCAGCATTCCTTTGTCTGCCAAACCTTTAGAGCGACAATGGAGTGCATCTGTGTCTTCCCAGTTATCGGACATAATACCGATTATTTCGTATCCGGGCATGGCTTCTTCGTAAACCGCTATTGCTTCATCGTCCCACTGACTTCCAGATTGAGGAACAAAAACTTTATCATTCAAAATCAGCGAGTTAGTATAGGGCGTTGCAGGATAACCACCTGGCGAATAAACCCTAAATACTTGATAAGGAACACCATAAGAACTTATCGCTTGAGCAAAATAATTCGCAACAAACTCATAATCACCGTAACGCGAATCCGACACAGGAACCTGCCCAATAATCACTTTGTCAACATCAAGAAATTTGCCCCAACAATCGATGTGTTTTATGTAATCCCCCGGTGGGTCTATTAAAACATGATAAGTATGAATACCCAAAAAATCGTTCATAACCTCGTTAATTTCATCGTGAGTCATCGAGCTGTTTTCTTCCCAAACAAGGTCTGTCGAGGCAGCAACGCCCATTCCATCACACATATAGTTTCCGCCGGTGTGTTCCAAATCCATTCCAAACAAATTAACATTCAGGTCGTTAGAAACAGCAATAGGTATATCATTATCGTTCGGACGCGGACGGTCGTAAGGAAAATTGACGATACCAAAATCATCAGCCCCATCGGTAATCCACCAGGGTCCGTAATCACGTACCCAGTACGAATCTGATGGTGCATGAAGAAAAACGCAATTGTCCAGATTTACACCGCTTGATGTGTAAGTTGAGCGAATTGAGTTCTCCTCATTTATATTTGCACAAATCGTTGTAACTACAATATCCTCAGACATTTCTGCAATAAAACTAACAGGAACTCCAAACGGATAACGCACTAAAACGCTTTCCATTGGCTCAAATTCTGCAATATTGCGCACTGTTCCGTTAGGCGGATTTGTGGCAGTAAAATCTCGCGACTGTCGATAAACAGACATTTTAGCGGATTCTTCTGCTCCTATTTCGTGAGTCAGTGTAGTGCTATCCTGACAATTTGCTAGTTGTTGCGTGAATAAGATTAGCAAAAAAATATAAATAAATTTGTTCATGAATTTTTGGTTAAATAAATAACTGCTTATTATACCGTTTTTTGTTGATTTGGAATATACTATTAGACTTTGGACAATAATAAATTTAGATTTAGAGTTAAAAATAATAAATTT
>JAOZMU010000601.1 GCA_029934165.1 Bacteroidales bacterium | reverse complement strand
CGTAAAAACAATTCAAGGCGGAAAAGTAAGCACTAAACATGTGTTTGTGAATAAGTAAAAACTCCTTAATTCCTTTTTTTAATCCTGACAGATTTTGAAAATCTGTCAGGATTTTTATTACGAATGTTTGGGTGTTGGTGGGAAATAATTGTAGGGTTTGATTGGTAGATTGTATTTTTTTGCTAATTTTACGGATAGTAAAAAAGCAAGTAATATGTTATATAATGTCATTGAATCAGACAATTAAGGGCGTTTTAAACTGATTTAAATTAGTGATAGATTCAAGGAACAGGTAGCATAAAAGTTATATTTAGTAAAAAAACAAGATATACCCCGAAAAAAAATGAATTTGATTTAGTAATCTTAAAAACATAAATATGAAGTTAATATCCGTAATTGCAATTTCAATCCTTTTGATAAGTTGTTCTTCAAAGATGAACACAAAAAAGGATAAAACAGAGGCTAAATCAAGTCAAACAGAATATAACACTAAGTATAAGTTTGATTTATCCTTGCATACGAAACTATTTTTGCAAGATTTAAAAAAAGAGCTTGCGGAAAAAGAAATCACAGAATTTGAACCTTCATCAAAGCTGAAAACAAAATATAGTATAACAGAAAACGGAGGCGAGTATAGAATTAGTGGTTTTATAAAAACTAATAACCAATACAATAAGGCAGATTTAGTTGCTTTGGAAATAAATATAAACTCATCAGTTGGCAATATAATAACAGTTTCTATTCCATTGAAATCAATTTATAAATTTTTAGAACTTGATGGAATTAAATATTTTGAAATTAGTAAAAAAGTTGAATTTAAAAATCAGTAAAAATGAAAAGAATTACCATTTTAATCGTTTTCTTGGTTGCGTTCTCTCAAATAATAAATGCGCAATTACCAAAAAAGACTAAACAAGCAACAAAAGCAAGTTTTGTTTATCATCAACCAAAAAATTGTTCGCCTTATACGGCATTACTACTGTCGAACTTAAAACAAAAACGAAGTGCAGATTATCTGATAGAACATTTTAACTTGATGAAATCAGATAACGAAACCTACGTGAGTGCTTTTATTAAAACGGACGGCAGGTTGGATAAATCTTTGCTTGCAGGTTATGGAGTTAAATTGAACACACAAGTTGGTAACATTTACACTTCGCTAATTCCTATCAATCAACTTGAAGATGTATTGTCGATAGAAGGACTTGAATATTTAGAAATCGGACAGAAAGTTGAACCCCAATTAGATGCTGCAAGAGAGCAAACACGGGTAAATTGGGTACATAACGGTACAGATTTAAGCCAAGCATACACAGGTGATGGTGTTGTAGTTGGTGTTATAGATGGTGGTTTTGATTATACACATCCTACATTTTATGATGCAGATTATGCACAATATAGAATTAGTAGGGCATGGGAACAAGGCGAAAATGGCACACCACCTGCCCCTTTTGACTATGGAAATGAACTTATCGGGCAAACAACAATATTGAATAATGCAAACGACGGAACTAACGCAGGTAGTCATGGAACACATGTAGCAGGAATTGCAGCAGGTAGTGGGTCAGCATTAAGTGATAATACATATAAAGGGATTGCTTATGAAAGTGAAATAGTGTTGGTCTCCACTACTATGCAAACAACAGGAATTGCTGATGGTGTATATTATATATTTGATTACGCTGCTTCTGTTAATAAACCTGCTGTCATAAACATGAGTATAGGTGGCCACATAGGGCCACATGATGGAACTTCAATGTTTGACACATGGTCGGATGGTATTGTAGGAGAAGGTCGTATTTTAGTTGGAGCAGCTGGTAATGAAGGCAGTGCTAAACTACATTTAGACTACGACTTTGGTGCTGAAGAAACAATTTACAGCTTCATTACTTTTCCCGGAAATACGGAACATCCGAGTGCGGGTGCTACATTTATTGATATTTGGGGAGAAGTAGGCAGTGATTTCACAATCGCTGTAAACGTTTATAATATTGAATCAGATGAATATGAAGCTTATACTGAATATTTTTCAACTTCAACAGATGGATCATATAATGTAGTATTACAAGACAATGACCTAATGTTTTCAGATGAAGTTCCTGTTTCAATAGTTGTAGAACATTCCAATCCAAATAATAATAAACCTCATGTTGAAATTTATTTTGATAATACAGACCAAGATGAAAGCGGTGATATTTATGATTATGTAATGCTTGAAGTGGTCGGAACAAACACAAGTTTTGATGCATGGTGTAAAAGCGGTATTTTTACAAATTTTGGTAATACAAGCCCAATTATTGATGGTAATACCAACTCTACAGTTGGAGAAATCGGGGGAACTGGCAACTCTATCATTTCTGTTGGTGCTTATAGCTCAAAAAATAGTTATACAGACTTCCAAGGAAATCAACATTCTTTTGCATTTGAAGTTGGAGAAATAGCATCTTTTTCAAGTTTAGGTCCAACGGCAGACGGGAGAATTAAACCAGACATTACAGCACCGGGAAACAAAGTTATATCTTCTGTAAATTCTTTTGATGCGAACTATACAAGCACAAGTTCGAAAGTAGTTGCAGGTATAAACAGTGGAGCTGATAGTTGGTGGTTTGCAACTATGCAAGGCACATCAATGGCAAGTCCAATGGTCGCTGGAATAGTTGCTCTTTGGCTTGAAGCAAACCAAACATTAACGCCTTCTGAAATAAAGCAATTAATGCAAAATAATTCATGGACAGATGCTTATACAGGTTCAGTACCTAATAATACATGGGGTTATGGGGCATGTTTCATAAGTAGTTTACAGTCAAAAAGTTCTTCTTGCGTACAAAAT
>JAOZMU010000600.1 GCA_029934165.1 Bacteroidales bacterium | reverse complement strand
ATTAACCTAAGTTGTTAATTCACAGCTTAAACGTTTCATAAAAAATAGGTCTAAGTAATGGAAAATTAATAATTAATAATTTTGCTTACGCCTGATTTAGTTTTAGTTAGGAATTTTAATGGCTTACTTTATTAAATTCATTTTACTAAGACCTTAAAATGGTTTTTATGAACTTTACAAAGTCTAAAAAATTGACGTTTTTTTCAATAGCCGTTTGGTGTTAGAATGGCAGGTCGCCTCCGTTTTCTGGTTCTGGTGGCAAATCGTCTATTGAGGGTGGTGGCGGAAAATCCGAACTTTGAGAAGCTGGTTTGTTAGGGTTATTGCCTTCGATTCTCCATGCTTTCAGGTTGGTGAACCATTTTCCGTTATATTCTCGCGATTCTACATCGAAAGATACTTTTACGTCGTCGCCTGGTTTATAATTACTCAATGTCGAAATTTTATCACCCCAAACCGAAATACATATTTTTTTCGGATAGTTTTCTTGTGTTTCGAGGACAAAATCTTGCTTTTCCCAAACGCCATTGCGTCCTTGTCCGCTCATTTTGTCGAGAATTTGATGGATTTTTGCTGATACTTCAAATGCCATGATTTGTGTTTTATGTATTAATATTTATGTAAGCACATTGTGCTATTTATTTGAAATTATTTCTTAGGTGTTAGTTCGATATAGGGAATAATCATTTCTTCCATTGATACTCCACCATGCTGAAATGTGTTTTTATAATATTTCGCATAATGATTGTAATTGTTAGGATATGCGAAAAAATCTTCATTTTGTGCAAAAATATAACTTGTGCTCAAATTT
Source organism: Bacteroidales bacterium (assembly GCA_029934165.1). Classification (GTDB taxonomy): domain Bacteria; phylum Bacteroidota; class Bacteroidia; order Bacteroidales; family JAOZMU01; genus JAOZMU01. The sequence continues at coordinate 2,025 of JAOZMU010000600.1, read as the reverse complement.
GATGCGGGTAAATGAATTAATTGTGGTTTTGTAACCGCAAAAACTTCTTTTTGTTTATAATTGAGGTTTTTTCCCTGTTTATATCGCAAATTAGTGGTTGTTTTTCTGTCTCCAATAACTTTTACGGGGTTGTGAACACGGATTGTTCCGTGGTCTGTGGTAATTATTACTCTCGCTTTTTTTTCTGCCAATTGCTGCATTAGCGAAAGTAGCGGCGAGTGCTTGAACCAACTGGCTGTCAGGGATCTATAAGCTGCTTCGTCGCTTGCCAATTCGCGAATCATATCCATCTCGGTGCGAGCATGGGAAAGCATGTCGATGAAATTGATAACAACGACTGCCATTTGATAGTTGAGTACATTATTCAAATTATTGGCGGTTTTTTTACCACTTCCCGTATGGATAATTTTGTCGTAATACATTCTGATATTCAGCCCAAAACGCGATAATTGTTTGCCCAAAAGTTTTTCTTCGTTGAGGTTTTTTCCGCCTTCTTCGTCGTCGTTTAGCCAAAGTTCTGGGTACAGTTTGGCAATTTCGGACGGCATCAAGCCTGCAAACATCGCGTTTCGTGAATATTGTGTCGCCGTTGGTAAGATGCTGCAAAAAAGTGTTTCTTCGGCAACATCAAAGAACTCACGTACAATGGGTTGGATGGTTTTCCATTGGTCGTACCGCAGGTTATCGACAAGTAGAAGAAATACTTGCTCGTTGTTTTTTAGTTTTGGAATAATTTTTTCGCGGAAAAGGTTGTGCGACATGAGTGGGCGTTTGCCGCCATTACTCTGAAACCAGTCTATGTAGTTATTTTTTATGAACTTGGCAAATGCGTTGTTTGCATCGTTTTTTTGCATCAAAAAGATTTCTGCCATTTGATTGTCGGAGGTGCGCGAAAGCTCCAGCTCCCAGAAAACAAGTTTTTTATAGATATTTACCCAGTCTTCAAATGTTTGGCAATCGTTGATTTCGTAGCCTAACCGTCCAAACTCATTTTGGTATGATGATGTTGTTTTTTCGGATACGAGGCGCTTTGTATCTACGTGTTTTTTTATCGACAGAAGAATTTGTTTTGGATTGACTGGTTTTATGAGATAATCGGCTATTTTAGAGCCAATTGCCTCGTCCATAATGTCTTCTTCTTCGCTTTTTGTAACCATTACAACTGGTGTGCTCGGAATGATAGCTTTTATCTGGGTTAGGGCTTCTAATCCGCTAAGTCCGGGCATATTTTCATCTAGGAAGATAATGTCGAAGTTGTGCTGTTCGGCAAGTTCTATGGCATCGTCGCCGTTGTTTGCGGTGATAACCTCGAAACCTTTTTCTCGAAGGAGAAGGATGTGAATTTTGAGCAAATCAATTTCATCGTCTGCCCATAATATTTTTAGTTCTTTCATTATTTTATTTCTTTGTCATCGAATGGTTTTTGGGATTTTATTCTATCTTACACGAGTGTTTAATAGGCTGTGTTTAAAGTTATTAGCAATAATTTCTCTTGTGAGTATTTTGTATGTTTTAAAATTGAGCTAAATATTTATTATTGAACTGATAAATGGCAAATAAGTTGGTGCGTTAAAATAATCGGCATTTTTCGAGTTGTTATTGGTTTGAATATAAGTTACATACAATTGTTCCAAATGTTATTAATTTGTGTTTATCGCTATTTTAATCTCGAAAGTTAATAAAAATTTACGGCAAAAAAAAAAAATCGCCACTCCACAAAATTTATGTGTGGTTCTGTGAGGTAGTGGTTCTATTCTTGGCGGGCAATTTGGTTATTGGTTAGGTTTAAATTAAGGTCTAAGACCTATTTTTTATGAAACGTTTAAGCTGTGAATTAACAACTTAGTAAAATGAATTTAATAAAGTAAGCCATTAAAATTCCTAACTAAAACTAAATCAGGCGTAAGCAAAATTATTAATTATTAATTTTCCATTACTAAGTAAGGTCTAAGACCTATTTTTTATGAAGCGTTTAAGCTGTGAATTAACAACTTAGGTTATAAAAAGCGTAAGAACTTTTGTAAG
>JAOZMU010000599.1 GCA_029934165.1 Bacteroidales bacterium | reverse complement strand
TAAAACTAAATCAGGCATAAGCAAAATTATTAATTATTAATTTTCCATTACTTAGCCAAATAAATATTGTCAGTCATAAGCCAATTCGTAATTTATAATGCAGTAGTTTACTTTTTTGCTTTTTTTAGTTTTTTTTCAAGAACAAGCACCATTGTAGCCTTTGCAGCATTTTGTTCGGCTTCTTTTTTCGATTTTCCACTTCCTGTGCCGACACAAGAATTTTCCAATTGAACGTTGCAGATAAATATTTTGGAGTTGTCCTGCTCTGCGTTAGTTTTAAAGGATACGACTCGCTTATAACGTTGACTCCATTCTATTAACTGACTTTTGTAGTTTGTATCTGTGTTGACAAGCTCGTCCAAATCGAGGTGAGTTTCGATAACTTTTTTAATAATAAATTGCTTTGTCTTTTTGTAGCCACGGTCGAGATAGATAGCACCAATAAATGCCTCAAAGGTATCTCCATTGATACTCTTTACCTTGCTTATGGAGTTGTTGGTGTGCGCTATGATTAGTTTTTGAAGATTTATTTTGACGGCAAGTTTATTAAGAATCTCGCGGTTTACCATCTTGGAGCGCATCTGGGTAAGAAAACCTTCGTCTTGCAGAGGGTACTTTTCGAATAAAAATTCGGCAGTAATAGCACTAAGAATGGCATCTCCCAGATACTCCAAACGTTCATTATTTACAAACGAACCGTCAGCACCAATTTTTGATGCTGACCTATGAATGAATGCTAATTCGTAATAATCAAATTGCTTTGGATAAAATCCCAGAATACGTACAATTGCCTTATGATATCTTCGTTTCGGGCAAAAAATTAGTCTCAGTGATTGATATATCCAGTTGTACACAAATTATCTTATTTTAGTAAATACTGCGGTTGCATTGTGTCCGCCAAATCCAAATGTGTTACTCATTGCTGTTCGTACTTCGCGTTCCTTCGATTTGTTGAAAGTGAAGTCTAATTTGCTATCAATATTCGGATCTAAATTAAATTGATTTATCGTTGGAGGAATAATATTATGGTTAATCGCCATAATTGCCGCAATAGATTCGACTGCTCCAGCAGCACCCAGAAGGTGTCCTGTCATCGATTTAGTTGCGCTTATGCTTAATTTGTAAGCATGGTCTCCAAAAACTTTCTGAATTGCTTTTACCTCAGCAACATCTCCAAGAGGTGTCGAAGTGCCATGAACATTGATATAGTCTATGTCTTCAATCTTGAGGTTTGCATCTTCCAACGCATATTGCATAACACGTATTGCACCCTCACCTTCTGGGTGTGGAGCAGTTAGATGGTAAGCATCTGCCGACATTCCACTACCAATTACTTCTGCGTAGATTTTCGCGCCACGTTTTTTCGCGTGTTCATATTCTTCAAGGATAAGTGCGCCGCCACCTTCACCTATAACAAAACCATCTCTGTTCGTATCGAATGGACGAGATGCTGTTTTATGGTCATCGTTGCGGACTGAAATTGCTCTCATAGAGTTGAATCCGGCAACACCAGCAGCACTAATGCAAGCCTCTGAACCACCAGTTACAAAAATGTTAGCTTTCCCAAGACGAATATAACTGCAAGCATCAATAATTGCATTTGTAGAAGATGCGCACGCAGATACAGTTGCAAAGTTTGGTCCTTTGAGTCCAAATTTCATCGAAATTTGTCCCGCCGCAATATCAGAAATCATTTTGGGGACAAAAAATGGGCTAAAGCGAGGAACAAAGTTTCCTTTTACGTAGGACGTAATTTCTTGAGAAATAGTATCTAAACCACCAATTCCGGAACCCCAAATAACGCCAGCACGATACAAATCGGTAGCTTCGAGGTCAATGTTTGCATCTAAAATAGCTTCTTTTGCAGCTATTAATGCAAATTGAGTGAATAAATCTAATTTCTTTGTTTCCTTGCGCTCAAAATGGTCTAAAGCATTGTAACCCTTAACTTCACATGCAAATTTTGTCTTGTGCTTTACAGCATCAAAACGAGTAATAGGGGCAGCGCCGCTAACTCCGTTTTTGAGGCTATTCCAGTACTCCGCTAAATTATTCCCTAAGGGTGTAATAGCTCCAAGACCAGTTACTACTACTCGTTTTAATTCCATAGTGTAATTAATTTTGTTATTTATTGGGTTTTTTCTCCGATGTACGTAATTGCATCACCGACTGTTCCTATTTTTTCTGCATCCTCATCAGGGATTGAGATATTGAATTCTTTTTCAAAATCCATAATAAGCTCAACAGTATCAAGCGAATCTGCGCCTAAGTCGTTTGTAAAACTTGCTTCAAGTGTGATTTCAGATTCTTCAACACTCAATTTATCAACTATGATATTTTTTACTTTGTTTGCAATGTCAGACATAATTCTAAAAATTAAATTATTAACAGTAAATTGTATTTTCCAAGACTGCAAAGAAATGTATTTTAACTTGAAAAAAAAAAATATTGGCAGCTATTTTTATGGTCTATGCTTATCCTCAATTGGCTTTGTCGTCCGAATATTACTTAAAATAGTCAATATTAAATGGTTAATAAAAAATATTTGCAAATGTCAAATATTTTTCAAGCTAAGGCTATATGAAAATTCAGACACTTATTCTTAGCGGAAAAGGTTGTTCTAACGAACATAAAATTTAAGTAGCACCAAATTATTGGTTTTTTCTTATGCAGTGGCGGCTCTCCGTAGGAGAGTCGTTTATACTAAAGTGATTTTGGTTTCAGGATTTTAATTTTAGCTTTATTGCTGATAAACAACCAATTACATTTTATGATAATCTGAAAACCTTTTTCACTTTAGTATATAGTGCCTCTAAGAAAACACCATTTTTTTCGATAAGCTAAAACATTTAGGCGTG
>JAOZMU010000069.1 GCA_029934165.1 Bacteroidales bacterium | reverse complement strand
ACTAAATCAGGCGTAAGCAAAATTATTAATTATTTATTATTAATTTTCCATTACTAATAAAGATTAGATTGCTATTTGTTTACAACAAATTTTTGGTTTGAAACGCTGTTGTTTGAAACTGCTTTTAGAATGTAAGTTCCAGCTTTCAAATCAACGTTGTTAAGTGTTATTTCGTAGTTTCCGGCAGCAAAGTTTTTGTTTGCAATTGTTGCAACTTGTTTACCTGCAATGTCGTAAACTGCAATTGAAACCTTACCAGTTTCCATAACTGTTAAGCTAATCGTTGCATTTGTAGCAACAGGATTTGGATAAATCGAAGCGTTGAATTGTCCGTTTTCAATTTGGTCAACCGAAAGAACTGTTCCTGTAACATCAATCGAAAATTCTTGCGTTGTCGACGAAGTTCCGTTTGTTGCCGAAAGAGCTATATCATGATTTCCGATTTCTGCACGTGTCGGTGTTCCGCTTAGAAGTGCTGTACCGTCTCCGTTGTCAGTAAATGTTAGCCAATCTGGTTTGTCGGTAACAGAAATTTCAAGAGTTTTCGTACTATTCGATTTTTTTGCTGCGCCAGCCGGAAGAATAATGTCATCTATCCAAGCACAGTCTTGACCATCATCTACGCTACCATCTTTTTCGTAAGACCATTTCAGAGTGTGTGTGCCAGCCGAAACAGGAAATGATACTTCAGTCCAGTCGATGTCGCCGCTATAACCACTGCCAGAAACATCTGTTCCGTCGATATAAAAATGCAGTTCGTCGTAACTTTCCTCAGAACTAACTTTGTACCAGAATGTTACTTGGTCATCAGTTGTAACATCAACTTCTATTGAAAGCTCTGATGTTTGGTTGTCGAAAATAGAATCAGATTTTGCGCTATAAGAACCTTGGTGCGACTCAGAATCAATAACTGACCAATCTGCATCTCCGCCTTGAGTCCAAGCATAAGAAGAGAAATCTCCCGATTCAAAATCTTCAATACTAAGACCGACAGGTAGTTTAATAGTTTCTTCCAGAACATATTCTCCGTAGTTAATTTCAAATACAAATTCTACTACGCTTCCGATTGCTGCATTAGGGTCAATAGTTATCACATAAGAAATGTTTTGCGATGCAGCAGCGTCAATTGGCTCTATTCCAGCCGTTGGTGCTTCGATAGTAACATCGGTATTTTCCGTACTCATTGTGCATATTGCCGATGGTGATGTTGCGTTACCTTCGTTTGCTACAATAACAATTAGTTCTACAGTTTCACCTGGGTCAAGTAATCCGTTGTTATCTCCGTTTGTTCCTGCTACTGCTATTTGATATTCGAATAAGCTCTCGGCTTCAACTTCGTTTGTTGGTGTCGATGCAAATAAAAATTCGTTATTTACATCTGTTTCTACAAAACTACACGTCAAAGAAGGTGCGTTACCAACAAAATTTACAGACGATTCCCAAGAATATGAATCTGAGCCTTCAGTTGCATCTATTGTAACAGTGAAAATAGCGCGGTGGTTGTTAGGAATATTATTTGCCAATTCAACAACAAAAGCTTCTGTTAGCGAAACTGGAGTACCATAAATAATATCACCAATAGTACAAGAGTTTTGTGTTATTGTTACAAACTCATCTTCGGTTGCTATTGTTGCTGTTGCGCCAGTAGCCGGGTGGTCTTCAGAGATATTATCAAAAGTAATGTCAAACGCAACTGTTTCGCCAAAATCAATCGCCGAATTTCCGTTTCCATCTGTTTCATTAACAAAATATTCTGTAATAGTAATATATGGAGTATCTGCTGGTACGGCAGGAATTATTGTTAAATAAGGAACTTTATTAAATCCAGTAACTGCGACTGAAATGTCGCCAGGTGTAACGATTGCATCAAACTCTAAAGAAGCAACTCCGCCAGTAACTCTTGCTGTTGCAATGATTTCTCCATCGCGAGTAAGGGCAACTAATGCATCTTCAAAATCACAAGAAACATCAAAAGAATTTGAACCTAAAAACATGGTAGGAATATGCGAAACTGTCATTCCTGATGGGTTGTCTGTTCGTAGCATAAGCGATGGGTCGCCAAAAATAGTCCAAGTATCTGTCATATCATATCCGCCTGAACCAGATTCATCGTTCATTAGGAAACACCCGTTTATTGTTACTCCGCCAAACGTCCGTTTAATATTATCGGTATAACTTTCTGTCATAATGTCCACCATTTCGTCTTGACCTTGCATTGGTGGTGTCCAGCTTTGGTTTATTGTTGCCATGATTGTTGCCACTGCGCCTGTTGCGTTTCCGCTGCCGTCAGTTGCACGCATCCATTTTTCTGCAAAGCAAGTTTGTCCGACAAATTCGCCGTTTACACAAGCAACAGAAATAATAAATGGAAGTTGTCCCGCGTTTGTAAGATTATCGACATCGCCATTGGAGAAACCAGAAGTAACAAAAGATGATGCGCTACCGTGTCCTGTATAGAGCAAAATTCCAGCACCATCACCATTTAAAATTCCAGCAACATCGCTTGGGCTTGGGTCGCCAGATAAATCATTTCCGCCTTGACTCCCTTGGAAAAGTTCGTAAGAAGGGTCAGAATAAGTAAAGCCTACTAAATCGGTATCCATATTTCTGTAATGTTCGTAGTCTTTTTCGCCATCGTCGCCAGGTCCTTCGCTGGATGCGATACCCATAGATTTGTTCAACCAATCCGTGGCAGTAAAGTTTGCTTGTTCATAATCCAATGTGCGAATAACTTGTGTTTCAACATCTGCAACAGATTCCGCAGAAAAACGCCCTACAAAAATCTCTTGATAATGGTCGTTTCCAGTTATGTATCCATAAGCATTATCCGATGGTCCGCCTAATCCGCTACCAGAGTTTGTTGGAATATGTTGTGCATCGCCAACAAGAAGCAAATAAGTAATTTGGTCTGTATTATAAGCATCTGCAACATAGGTTTTTATCGCCGATGCAGAAGAACCAGCCGTCGAAACGTCAACAAGTTCGACAGACATTCCGATACGTGTTTTCCAAGCAACAAAGTCTGCCATTGCCTCCATATAGTCAGCATGACAAAGAATCAACATTCTTCCTTCTTCTTCGAGTGCAGTATATTTTGCTTGATTATAATTTAAGAAATGACGACTATAAATTTTATTAAATTCTGCTTCAACATCAGTCATTACATTTGTGCGGTTAAAAGCATTTATACTGTTTTTTCCGTTTTCTTTCACTTCGATAGTTATATCAGTATAAATGCGAAGTGTTTTTGTTATCGGATTGTACTGTACAGGATTCAAAGTTACAACCTGACCACGATAATCTCTTGCGATGTAAGGGTTTTGAAGTGTAACAGTGTTTTCTGGAAAGAATTTATTTTCGCTATACACTTTTCCATAAGTATATGGCACTGTCGATGGGTCGATGTCGCGAGTAATGTTTCCTTTTGATGGAGCAATCTCAATGTTCAGAAGTTCAATATACTTCGATTTTGTTATTACTACGTCCATATTTGCATCGTCCGAGATGATTAACGAACGAGAAATTGAAGGAGTGTTTGGTAAACCTGCTGTTAATTCTGGAGCAGCATCTGGAATTTCGACAGTGAAAGCCGAGCCATTTTGTGTTGTAACAGGGATAAGTTTGTAGGCGTTAATCTTGTAGTTGATTGTGCTTTGAGTGCTACTCGAAGAAATCAACGATACTTCTGATTTTGTTTTATTGTTTGCCCCAGTAGAAATCCAGTTTTGAGCAAAACTGGTTGTTGCAAATAACAAAATTAAAATTAAATATAAATTCTTCATTTTAAAAGTTTTAGTTTATAAGTTAAATAGAGTTTTGGATTGTTTGGTTTTAAAGTATGACTTCGTAGAGCGAAGAAAACTGGGAGTTTTGGGATAAAAAAAGAAGGTATGAAAAATCACACCTTCTTTTTAATACTGCAATTATTTTGTTATCACTATTTTAGCAGTAACAACTTCGTTTCCGATAGAGAGTTTGCAGAAATATACGCCAGAGCCGAAAGAAGCATTGCTCAATTCGATTTTGTGTGTTCCCGCAGTAACTTCTTGATTGTTTACAAGACGTGCAACTTCTTTTCCTGTGATGTCATAAACAACAAGCGATACTGTTGAGTTTTCGACAGTTGTATAGCTAATGAAAGCTGTTTCTGTTACAGGATTTGGAAATACGTTGAAAGCAAATGTGTTTCCGTTTGTCGACTCGATAGCCGTAATCCCAACAAAGATAGAAAACTCTTGTGTTCCAGATATAGTTCCGTTTGAAGCCTCGATAACAACAGGATTTGCTCCGTTGTTTGCTGCCTGTGGCGTACCAGCAAGAATTGCTGTTCCATCGCCATTATCAGTAAGTGTCAACCATTCTGGTTTTGTTGTTGCTGTGAAAGAAATACTGCGAACACCGTCTTTTGATGCTCCCGAAGGAAGAATAATGTCATCTATCCAAGCGCAATCATCGCCGATAGCTTGGCTAACATCTTTTTCGTAAGCCCATTTTAAAGTATGAGTACCAGCAGAAACAGGGAAAGTAGCTTCTGTCCAATCAACTTCGCCATTTATTTCTAATAGTTCGTTTCCGTCTATGTAGAAATACAAATCATCATAACCGCCTTCGGAACTAACTTTGTACCAGAATGTTACTTGGTCGTCTAGTGGCACATCAACATCAATTGATAACTCTGATTTTTCGTTATCCTCAACTGTTCCAGATTTTGCACTGTATGTTCCATCGTGCGATTCAGAGTCAACAACAGACCAGTCTGCCTCTCCGCCTTGTGTCCAAGAATAAGAAGAGAAATCTCCAGATTCGAAATCTTCGATGCTTAAACCAATCTTAACGTCAAAATTTTCTGTAATAGAATACGAACCATAGCTTATGTCAAGTTGTAATCCGGCAGATGAGCCAATTTCGGCACTTGCATCTGTAGAAATAAGGAATGTTGCTACTTGATTTCCAGCTGCGTCAATTGGAGAAACGCTTGCAGGGTCAGAAAGAACAGTGATTAAATCCGAGCTTGTAGTCAAAGTTGCTGTTGCAACAGGCGAAGTCGAGTGTCCTTCGTTATCAATGGTGAAAGAAATTTCAACAGTTTCACCTGGGTCAAGTCTGCCGTTACCGTCTCCTGTTGTTCCTTCGACAGCAACATCATAAGTGTATTCTTCGTCAATAACAGCTGTAACTGGAGCCGATGTTGTGAACGCAAAATTATTTTCAACATCCAGAGTGTTTAATCCACTTTCAAGAACTGGAGCATTAAGAACAACGTTTGTTGTGCTTGTCCAAGTTGTTTTTGCAGTGCTTGTCATTGTAACAGTAAACTCAACAATGTGTTGGTCTGCTACATCATTATTTACTATAAAAGCAAATGCAGCCGTTTGGCTGACAGTTCCGCTTGCAGTGATGTCGCCAAATGTATATGAGTCCGAAGTTATAGCAACATTATCATCAGTTGTCGAAAGAACAGCAGTTACACCGCTTGCAACTTCAACACCAACATTTAATAATTGTACATCAAGGTTTATTGCTTCATTATAGTCAGCTTGTCCGTTTCCGTCTGCATCGTCAAGAACGCATTGGTCAAGAACAACATAAGGTCCTTCTGCCGGAACTGCTTGAATTGTTCCAATGTGTGGTTGCGTATTTTGTGCCGTAATAACAAGGTCTAAGTCTCCAACATTATCAATAGCATCAAAAGTAAGGTTTGCAGCTCCGTTTACGTCAGCAAAAGCAACAGCCATTTGTTGTCCCTCAAAAGAAAGTGCAACATAAGCATAAGGTACTGTTGTTACGTCAAGAGAAGTCATACCAATCATAAGAGTAGAAAGATAATTTGCTGTCATTGCAGGAGGATTGCCCATATATACCATTAATGAAGGGTCGCCCATAAGGTGATAAATCTCCCAGTAATAACGCTTACGAGCAGTAGTCGATTGCTCAACAGCAAGATTGCCAGCAACAAAAATTTGTCCTTGAGTTACATACCAGTTTTCAACATCAGCTGGAAAATCTGGGTGATTATGGAACATTCTGTCATAAACACCATAGTTGCCAGCGTTGAATGTCGGATTTGCAGAAATAGGTTCGAAACCTACGCCCCACCAAAAATCTTCGTCCCAATACGTACTGTTAGAACCACCAATATCACCAATTGCTCCTTTGTCAGCAACACGAAGTGCAGCTTCGCCAAAACATTCGTTCTCGTCAAATTTCACAGAAAGACAGCAGTTACCAATCCATAGAGAATATTTGTTTGCGTTTGTTAAATTTGGAATGTCAGTAAGCCTGAAACTTGGAGCTGACCAACCGTCCCAGTTACAGTGTGCAGAGTAGTTTGCATAAGAAACACCAGCACTAATGTCAGCTTTAAGTTCTGTCGAATAGCTAACTCCCGATGGTTCAGGTTGTAAATATGTGTGAGAAGTTAAACCATTTGTTGCATTGAAATAGTTTTCTGTTCCGTAGTTAATTTGTCCATTACCCCAAGTCATTTGGTGTCCTGCATCTTCGCCGGCAACCATCAAAACTTCGTCAAGATAGGTTGGGTCTGGCATTGTAAATTGCTCATACTGAAGCGTTTTATCAATTTGTGGTTGAAGTTGTGCTGTCGTTTGAGCAGAAAAACGTCCGTAATAAACCTCTGGAATAAAGTCACCAGTATATTCACAATAATATAAATCAGATACATGAGAACCATTAGTAACAGAACCACTAAAGGCAGGAATTTGCTGAATATCACCAACAAAAAGAATGAAAGTTGGAGCAGGGTCTGTTGCTGTTGCAGAATTATAAAGACCAGATAGATAATCCTTTATAGATGTAGTTGTGTTACCAACTGCCGCATCATCAGTGTAAGCTTCGATAACGTTGAAACCTTTTTTGCGCTTCCAAGTAATAAACTCCTGAAGTTGTGCTTCAAACATACGGTCGGATACAATAACATATTTAACTGGTGCGCCAAAAATAATCTCTTTTGTTTTTGGACTGTCATAGTTAATCAAGTTTCCGAGGATACCATCTTGATAAGGAGTGTAAAAACGATTTTTTAAGTCGTCAGTTTTACTCATATCTGCTCCAGCAAAAGTTACTTTGAATTTTAAATTGCTGACAATTTTCACAGTATTCGTTACAGGATTGTAGCTAAATGGATAAATACCCAAACGTGCAATACGTGTTCCGCGCATCATACCAACTTTTTCAACCTTAACAACTTTTTGCCCAATAAACTCGTCCTTTGCATAAACTTCGTCTTTCTTATAGAACGGAAGTGTTGCAGGGTCATCGCTTTTCGAGACTGATGGTTGCCCAGGTATGATTTGTTTTGTAATGCCATAATCTGCAAGTTTGATGATTTCCTCATCAAAACTAATAATTTCGATGTCGGCAACTGCTCCTTGCGGAATTTCAATCAAACGACCAAGAGACGGAAGATTGGGAACGCCAACAGTAAAGCTTTTTAGATAGCCTTCGGTTGCTAATTGTATAAATTCGCCACCTTTTGTGGTAACCTCAATAGCCTCAAAACCAGCAATCTGAGCTTCGGCTTCAAATCCATACGTTGTCTTACTCGTAACAGAGAACGCGTTTGCATCTGGCGACAAATCTACTTTTTGCTTGTTCTGTGCAAAAAGCATTGTCCCCGATAGGATTAATACTAAAATCGTTAATAAAGTGTTTTTCATTTGATAGTTTTTAAGTTAATCATAAATTAAAAAAATAGTATAATATTTTAGTTGTTACACAAGCCGAAAAGTAGTATCATGTTATCGCTTGCCCTACAAAATTACAATTTTATATGAATATAAAAATGCTATACCTTACTGTTTACAGTCTTTAACACATAATTAACAACTCTGCAAAAAAGTTGCCAATATTCTAACAATAAAATTGATAATAAAAATTTATCTTTCAACAATAATAATTATTGTCCGATATTTTACAAGATAATATAGTACTTTTGTGCGCTAAACACATGAATTACAGAAATTTATACCAAAATAAGAAATGAAAAATTTACTCTCGCAAATTAAGCAAAATTTAGAAACAAACAAAGTTGAAGTGAAAGATAAAGACTTCGTATATTTTCATCTTGACAAATTATATAGAGTGGCTCAGAGATGCAACGATAGAAAAAAATCGTGTAAAATTTGTAAAGATAGTTTGCATACAATTAGCAATATATCAGCAACATACCCAAAGGCTATCAATGGTACACTCTCAGATAGAAAAGGGCTGGAAGTTGAAATAATGAAAATCGAAAATCACTTGGCAAAAAAACATCAAATCCGTCCGTGGCGTTATTACACCTCGTTATATAGCGTACTTGGGATACTTATTGGTATAGGACTCGGTTTGTTAATCTGGTTGTTGTTTCAAGAGATTTCAACAAAATATTTTCTTGCAGCTGGGTTTACACTGGGACTAATTGTTGGTCAGGTACTTGGCAGCCGTAAAGATTGGAAAAATCGCCGTAACGATAGATTTTTTTAGCTTATATTTTGTAGGCAATTTAAGAGAAAATTCACGTTAAAATTTAGCCGAAAAGTAGATTAGAATTTGGTTTAAATATTATGATTTAATTATTTGTAAATCAGCTTAGTAATGGAAAATTAATAATTAATAATTTTGCTTACGCCTGATTTAGTTTTAGTTAGGAATTTTAATGGATTACTTTATTAAATTCATTTTACTTAAAATAACATCAATTAGGCAGACAAATAAACTTTCTGGCTAATGTGTTGCTTTATCCTAAATTAATACTTTAAGTTTAATAATTTAAGTTTAATAATTTAAGTTTAATAATTTAATCTCAACTATTCCAGCTATTTGCATTGCTTAATTTTCAGTGCAAAGAAGTATTCTTACAAAAAGAAATGCACAAAAAAAATAATGATTTCGTTCTGTGCTATTTTGTCGCAAATTTCAGATTTTTTTGTGTATTTCCTTGCCTTAAAACAAAATTAGTAGTTGTTAAAAGAAAACGACACTTTGATGGCTGTTATTAACCAAAAAATGCCGATTATTTTTACACACCGATTATTTCTTTAAGAGCCTAATCACCATCGGTATCGTTTTCCAAATTTTTACTATAAACGTGCATTGCTTTGGCACTCATTCCAATATTTGAAAAACCGCCATCATGAAACAAATTTTGCATGGTTATTTTTCTGGTCAAATCAGAAAATAGTGTTACACAATAATCTGCACATTCGTCTGCCGAAGCATTTCCAAGTGGGGACATTCTTTCCGTAAAATCCATCAATCCACCGAAACCCTTCACGCCACTCCCTGCCGTGGTTGGCGTTGGCGATTGAGAAATGGTATTTACACGCACCTTCTTTTCTCGTCCATAAATATACCCAAAACTCCGCGCAATAGATTCTAAAATAGCTTTGGCATCTGCCATATCATTGTAGCCATACAATGTTCGTTGGGCAGCAATATACGATAATCCCAAAACAGAACCCCACTGATTTATAGCATCGTGCTTATAGCAGGTTTGCAAAATTTTGTGAAACGACAATGCCGAAATATCAATGGTTTTTTTGTAATATTCATAGTTAAGATTGTCGTAAGTCAAACCTTTTCGCACATTCAACGACATGCCAATTGAGTGTAGTATGAAATCGAATTTACCTCCAAAATGCTTTAAGGCACTTACTACAACATTCTCTAAATCAGCTTCTTTCGTTGCATCAGCCGGAATGACAATTGAATTGGTTTTTGCTGCCAATTCATCAATTTGACCAAACCGAATTGCAGCCGGAGTGTTTGTCAATATTATTTCTGCACCCTCTTCCCTTGCGCGTTCTGCAACTTTCCAAGCTATTGATAGCTCGTTTAATGCGCCGAAAATAATACCCTTCTTACCTTTTAATAAATTATAACTCATTTTTCATATTTAGTTTATATTTTGTGCTGCAAATATATTCATAAGTAATTGATAATTAACAATTGATAATTAACAATTGACAATTGTTAATTATGCATACACCTGAATTGCAATAAGTTAAGGTCTAAAAATCTTATTTTTCAGATTGCATAAATTCTTAATTCTTAATTTCAAATTAGTATAAACACTTAGAACAATGATTTTTGACGACGTTTATTTTATGAAGCAAGCCATTGCCGAGGCTCGAAAAGCTGCTGACAAAGGCGAAGTGCCAGTTGGAGCAATTGTTGTTTGCAAAAACCGAATTATTGCACGAACATATAATTTAACAGAAACTTTAACTGACGTTACTGCACATGCTGAAGTTCAGGCAATTACGGCAGCTGCAAGTTTCATCGGTGGCAAGTATCTCAACGATTGTACAATGTTTGTAACCCTTGAACCTTGCGTTATGTGCGCAGGCGCATTGAAATGGGCGCAACTTGGACGTTTAGTTTATGGTGCTTCGGATAAAAACAAAGGATTCACTGCGATAAAAGAAAATTTATTGCACCCCAAGACTGTCGTTATCAGTAGTGTTTTGGAAGACGATTGCAGCGAAATATTAACAGCATTTTTCAAAACTAAACGATAATTTCTGTTACCACTGTCGGTATGGCTTCAAGCCACACCGACAGTAACTTGACACATTAATTGTTTAGTGCTATCAAAAATTTACGTTTTTGAAAAATAAAAACATAACAAAAATACGGCATGTTTCAGATAAACTTTACACTTTAAAAAAACTTATTTTTTATTATTATGT
>JAOZMU010000598.1 GCA_029934165.1 Bacteroidales bacterium | reverse complement strand
TGTCGGTGCAGGAGCTTCCTTTGGTCGCTCTGCCCCGCCAGCCAAAAATCGCAATCCACTTCGGCAAGCTACCGCTACAATCCCTGCCGCAAAACGCCTTTGTAGCAAGCGGTTCGACAAAACAAACAAATTTTATGAACAAACCCTGATTTCGTACATATTTGGTTCAAAATTAAACAATTTTAAACTATATTTGCATTGTCATTTTACCGTATTTTATTGAAATTCAGCGAAATATAATCTTGGCATAATTCCTGTTATCCTGTTTAAACACACGATAATAGCTAACCAAAAAAACACATACAGGAATGGGAAAAAACATTTTTTTTGTTATACTAATAATATTAACCAGTTTTTATGCTTCTGGACTTCCTCAAAAAAAGCAAATTGTTGCTACTAAGGTAAATACCCCACCTATGCTAGATGGAATATTGAATGATAATGTTTGGAATAATGTTCCCATCGCAACCGATTTTATCCAATTACGTCCTAATAATGGTCAAAAGGCTACGCAAATTTCCGAAGTTCGTTTCATATATGACGATGAGGCTGTTTACGTAGGCGCAATGCTTTATGATACTGCACCAGATAGTATTTTGACTAATTTAAGCAAGCGAGATGAATTAGGTATTGTAGATTATTTTGGGGTATATTTCGACCCATACAATGACGCATTAAATTCCTATGGATTTTTTGTTTCGGCTGCTGGCGTACAATTGGATATGAAATCTTCGCAATACGAAGACAACAGTTGGAACGCTGTTTGGGACAGCGAAGTGCGTATTACCGACAATGGTTGGGTGGTAGAAATGCGCATTCCATATTCTGCACTTAGGTTTTCGCAACAAGATGTTCAAACTTGGGGCATTAATGTTTTCCGCAACATTCAGCGAAACAGAGAAAGCACAACTTGGAACTTCATAAACCTTTCTGTAAATGGAATCAACAATCAGGCAGGCGAAATGGTTGGAATTAAGGATATTAAAGCTCCATTACGCTTAGCAGCAATGCCGTATTTGACAACTTATGTTGAACATTATTCCGGCGATAATTCGTGGAGTAGAGCATTGAAAGGAGGTATGGATATTAAATACGGTATCAGCGAAAGTTTTACCTTGGATATGATGTTAATCCCTGATTTTGGGCAAGTTCAGTCGGACGACCAACGATTAAACTTATCACCTTTTGAAACTTATTATGGCGAACGCCGGCAATTTTTTATGGAAGGAACAGAATTATTCAACCGTGCAGATATTTTTTACTCTCGGCGTATTGGCGCGAAACCGAACTCGTATTATGACGCATCTAATGACATAAAAACAGACAACGACGGCAACAATATAGAAGAGGTTTCTGACAATCCAGTAACAACGCAACTTGTTAATGCAACGAAGATTACAGGCAAAACACAATCGGGATTTGGTATTGGGTTTATCAATGCTATGAGTTTAGAGGCAAACGCCGAAATCCGTGATATTGAAACTGGAGCAACTCGTGAATTTACTACACAACCATTTACTAACTACAATGTTCTTGTGTTAGACCAAGCTATTCGGAAAAAATCGTATGTTAGTTTGATAAATACAAATATTTATCAGCCTGATAATGACTACTCTGCAAACGTAACCGGCACTGAATTTTATTTGGAAAATAAGGCTGGCAACTACGCAATTTCAGGCAAAGGAGCAATTAGTCAAAAGTATAACAATGATAGCGAAAACGAATTTGGTCATTACTATAATTTTGGTTTTCAAAAAGTTAGTGGCAATTTCAAATTCGACATAAACCACCGAACAAAGACAGATACATACAACCCAAATGACATGGGATATTTGTACAATAACAACGAGATAACTAACTCTGTGGGTTTCAATTACAATATTTACAAACCATTTTGGAAAATGCTAAATTTGTATAATTACCTTAATTTTGCACATAAAATGATATATGAACCACGCAATTTTACTCAATTTGAGATTCACTACGGAACAAGAACAACGTTCAAAAATCATTTTACAGTAAATATCAACGGAAATATTATCCCTACAGATAGGCACGATTATTACGAGCCACGTGTCGAAGGACGTAAATATATAAACCCAAGTGCTTGGGGCATTGGACTTTGGGCATCTACTGATTATCGTAAAAGGTTGGCTTTCGATTTTGGCGGTTATTACTCAGCAGCAAGTAAATTTGGAAAAGAGTATAAGTCATTTTCTATTAGCCCGAGATTGCAAATTAGCGATAAAATGCTTCTAATCTATGAGTTTGACACCGACTGGAATAACAACAACATTGGTCATGTCGAAACGATAAACGATGACACTATTTATCTTGCAATACGTGATTTTCGCACTGTTGAAAATACCCTCGATTTGAAATACATTTTCACAAACAGGCAATCTTTGAGTTTTCGCGGCAGACACTATTGGTCGAGAGTAAAAAATAAAAGTTTTCATTTTCTGAATCAAGACGGGACTTTAGGAGATGCTGATGGATACACTGCTAATGCCGATGTAAACTACAATAGTTTTAATATTGATATGGTTTACACTTGGAATTTTGCGCCTGGAAGCGAGCTTATTATAGTTTGGAAAAATAGTATTTCGGATTCTGACGACCCGCCAGCTGTCGATTATTGGGAAAATTCAAGAAAGATATTCAGCAAACCACAATCCAATAGCATTTCGTTGAAACTGATTTATTATCTTGATTATCAGAACATTTCAAGGAAATTCAAATAAATTTACATCGGAAAAATCGTTATACAGATACTGTTCACGTTTAGATGTTAAGCTGATTATTAGGCTATTAAGTACTCTTACAAAAGTTCTTATGCTTTTTATTAACCTAAGTTGTTAATTCAC
>JAOZMU010000597.1 GCA_029934165.1 Bacteroidales bacterium | reverse complement strand
GCACGTCCCTTTTAAGGATGGGGTCCTGAGTTCGAGCCTCAGCGGGGTCACCAAAAGCCTGACAAAAATGTCAGGTTTTTTTGTATATGCCTGTTTGAAAAGCCATTATCGCCTGAATGTACAACTACACAATATTGGATTTGTGCATAAAAAATAATTCCATAAAATTTCACCTATAATTGTTACGGTTTTATAATACACTTCGTGTCCTTAGTAATGGAAAATTAATAATTAATAATTAATAATTTTGCTTACGCCTGATTTAGTTTTAGTTAGGAATTTTAATGGCTTACTTTATTAAATTCATTTTACTATGCAATAAAATTTGTGCGTGGCGGTTTTTTTATTGTTGAGTGAATGTCGTTATTCTTGTTTTGCCACAAAATAAACAGGCGTGTAAATAGAAACGACACTTTTTTATGCTAATATCGGAGTAAAATCCGACTTTTATCTTTTCCTTCAATGGTTGGTTCTTGTTCTTTATCCAAATAGCCGGCTTGACTTTTTACCTGCTTCCTCACATAATCAAACAGCTCATTTACAGTCAGTTGATAGTCGCGTCCGCGTGCTGCACCTTGCAAACCTTTTAATAAATAGTACGTAAATAAGCCGTGGTATTTATCCGGATAGGCAGAGCTGTACTGGTCGTCTTCGGATGCCGCAAAGACAACTGTGTTTTCTCCAAGTTTATCAGATTTTTTTGGCTTTACGATGATAGACCTTGAGCCGGCTAATAGCATTTCGTTTTCGCGACTTACGCCCGAAAAGCAAGCGTCTAAAAAGATGGTTGTAGATTTTGTATTTAGCTTACTTACACACGAATAGATGTCGTCTAAGCAGTAGCCTGTTGTAGCATAATTCGGGTCAATGTCGTACGGAATTAGGTATGCTTTTTTCGATTTTGCATCTGGCGCACCATGCCCTGCGTAATATATTATTATCTCGGTTTCTCCATCGACAATGCGACGCGCCAACCAACCATCGTCAGAAAAAATCTTGCGAAATTCGCCAGCAGTAGCTCCATCGTTTGTTCGGTAATAGATATTTTTTTCGGGGATATTGAAAACAGATTTTGCATATTCGTAAAATACCTGAACATCGTGCTGCGCAAAATCTACTTTTGGAGCATAGCGATATTGCTCTATCCCGATAATAATAGCCAGTGTATTATCGCCATTATGACTTGTGCGCGGCAAATTTTTATCTACGTCCGTTGTTTTAACTATCCCATTGATATCCCGCACGTTGATTCCATTATCATTGTTTTCAATTCGCCCAACACTAACATCAACGATGTTTGCAGTACGTTTGCCTAGTTTTAGCTGTAAATCAACATTTTGCGCTGCATTTGTTCGCGAATCTGTCAACTTAACCGTAAACGGAATATCTGCCTGATTGTATCTTCGGCTTGTGTAAAAATAAAATTCAATCTTACGATAATCGCCACTCTCAATGTCGCCCAAATTAAACGTTTTATCAACATCAGGGAAAGTGATGTTAACGTCCTCTGTACCAAGCATTACAAGAGCTTTTACATCAAGTGCATTTCCTCTTCCGAAATTTTGCACATAAGCCGTAACCTCAATAGATTCGCCTGCCTCGATAATGGAATTGCCATTTCCGTAGGCATCGCCACGCCCATTTGCATCTTCTTTGTCATTTATCGCAACTTGCTCAATAACAAGCTCTGGGCGGCTGGTTTCTTCGGTGTCGAAAGAAATAACGGCTGGGTCGGCATCAAACCCCCTGGACTCCAGTACTTCGATACGAAATTTGCGCGTCAATTGTTGCACCGACTGCTTGGCAGAAATTGGAATTACAACGCTTTTTTGGTCTTTAGATTTTAGCAACTCAATACTAATTGTTGGCGAAAATTCCAGTCCATTGGCATTGTTCAGCGACACAAGTTTAACCTCAATATTCGAGGCATTGCCACGTCCTTTGTTTTTTAGTTTGAAACGAATTTCGCCACGCTCCATGCCGTCTAATGCGCCATTTCGCGAAGGCTCGAAAAATGTCAAATCTTCGATAAATAAATCTGGCGGATATGCCTGTGTTTGATTGTTATTTTGCGTGTTATTATTTGCAATCACAACATCTTCTATGCTTGCATAAAGATGGTCTATTTTTAGCGAAATATTTTTATCTATAAAAAAACCGATTTTATTACCAAAAAGAGGTTGGTCGGGAATTTTTGCAACAAATTTTCCATTAATAAAAAACGAAACACGACCATCTTTTTTCTCAATAGTAAGAGAATTTGATTTATTATATTTCTTGATAAAAGAGCTTGGTTTCCAAGGCACTATAAACTTGTAGCGTCCATTATTTGCAACGCCAATCTTGAAATTACCATCGCCACTTATCAGAAAAACAAGGTGGTTTTTCGTATCGTTAGCTCCCCAAATTAATCCGTAGCCATGATTATTGACACCGTAAATTTTACCAATTTTTGTCTCTATTCGGAAGTTTTTACGTGGGTCGAAAACAACAGGTTTCATTGTCGTCCACGCACCAAGCCGACGTTTATGCTCGAAAAAATACTTGCCCTTTCGTATATTTAAGCGTGCATCGCGGTTTCGATACTCGTCCCAACCAAATCGGTTATTATCAAAGTTCTCCGATAAAATTGTGTGATACTGAGCATTAGCATTTTGTGCGACAAAACAAAATATTATTACCGAAAAAATGAATGTAAATAGATTTTTCATAAACTTAGTTTTATGCAAAAGCAGACGTAATGAGTTAATTTTCAGGTGCTTTGCGATTAATTTTTTTGTATAAGTTTCTCAAGATTAATTTGAACAACGAAATAAGGAATTAGACTTTGGACAAAATTATTAAAACTAATAAATAATAATCAATTAATAATC
>JAOZMU010000596.1:2638-2881 GCA_029934165.1 Bacteroidales bacterium | reverse complement strand
TTACATGACTCCATACCCCCCACCATGAGTTATCACGGTATCCGGCTGCAACTCTTTGGTGCATTCTGATTTCTGATATTTTTTCAAGCTTACAGATTTTCTTCATGTTTTTTTGAAAGTCTGTCATTTTGGTTCACCTGTATATTTTTTTAACCGGGCAGGAAGGAAGGATCATTCTCCTTTTGCTCGGTTACTGTTTTCTAACTTTTCGATTGTCTTTATGACTGAATATTGCTGATTTTT
>JAOZMU010000596.1:0-2628 GCA_029934165.1 Bacteroidales bacterium | reverse complement strand
AGCTGAAAAATGGCATATAAGTTATTGATATCGTTTTGTTTTTCTAACTTTTCGATTTTTTATTCCCTTTTTTCCTCTTGCAAATATACGAGGTCGGTGTGGGGGAGAGATAAGTTAAAGATATTAGGAAAGTTAGACGTTTTAGGAAAGTTAGGAAAACTCATGGCATTAAAGGCTCTCCCCCTGCACGGTTACAGAAAAGCTCAAGATACAATTTTCTAACTTTCCTAACTTTCCTAAACTTTCAATCTCCCACACCGAGGTAGTTTTTCACTCCATAATTTAGGCAATAAAGTTTTGCGTTCTTCTCCCCAGGTTCGATATGCCAAAATTGATTTTTGGATTTTTCAGATCCGGTGTGCTCATCCAAGGCTTTTCTTATTTTTGGTTTTGATATACCGGATTTATCATGGGCATCTTGGATCAAAGCGGTTTTAGTCGTCACGCCTTCGCTTATGGATTCTATAAGCGCATCCACGGCATCTTTATTTTGCATTAACTTCTTAGCTAATCTTTGCTTTTGTAGTGCGTCTTCTTGTTCTTCTTTACCTATCTTTTGAACAGACTCGAAACGGTCATAATACATCGTTTCAGGTAGATAATTATATTTGTAAAATGCCTCCAGATCCACATCACCACGGTTTTTAAAGTTTTCAAATTTTACCGTACGCATGCCGTTGGAGTCATCCTCCACAACGTCAATGGTATATGCACAATCGGCATCATCAACTAAATCTGTGGTTCCTGAGTAAACTATTTTCCGATCCTCATCTCTATGCTTATTTGCATGTGCAAGCATGATCATAGATCCACCATGGGATATAAATTGACGCACCACATCACCAAACTCTGAACAGATATCTTTACTCATTAAATTGGTGAATTTTTTAGCGGTATCCAATATAAAGATTTTGCCTTTAGCCTGGTTGTTTTCAATCATGTTTTCAAGATAGGCAACCATACTTTTTGACTCGAAAACTTCACCCCCTGGCCCTTTATGACTTGGTGCTATCATGTGAAATCTATATTTTTCAGCTATTTTGAGTTTGTAAACCAAACCCTTATAGGTGTCATCGGCATTAATATAAAAAACGTCCTGCCCGTTAATCTCTCCAGAATCTATAGCCTCCGTCAACAGCTTCAAAATAATCAGAGTTTTACCGGTGTTGGGCTTTGCGTACCATGCAGACGATTGACCGAAAATTGCCATTCTTCCCAATATAAAACGATCTTCAAGCATTTGTTTTTTCATGATTTCCGACAATCCTGTTAATGAGAACTTAGTCATATCAAGAGGTTTCGATTTCTTATTATCCGGTTTAACTTTATCAACCACTTCTGGGACAGGCTGTGAATCTTCAATAAATGCCTGGGTAACTTCCCTTCCCTGCCCGGTTAAAACCAGCTCGTTTAAATCCTTTGGGTCATCCGGCATCCAATCCAATGCACAAACTTCGACATTCTCACCCATGGCACGTTTGCACCCTTGCACCATTTTGGCTCCGGCTGTGTCGTTGTCCTGACAAACAATATATTTTTCAATGTGAGGGAAGTCTTCTTTTAACTTAGATAATTTTTTGGTCATGCCAGCACTACCCAATGCAATCCAAGCCATAGCAGGGCATATATCAGCACCCGTCATGGCATCCTTGACACCCTCTGTAATGCCAATAATGGTGGCTGTTTTGATATCAGCACCCGCAAACCAATATCCGTCAACTTTATGTTTTTTCCCGAATTGTTTATTTTTGGGAAGGTGTGGCCACTTTTCCGCTGATATGCTTAAATATTGGATAGCAGGGATCTTTTTACCGGGCAGAAGGGGAAGCGGTACGGCAAGAGCTGGAAGTCCTTGATATGTCGTGGTACGAATCTTATCGGCAGCAATCAAATCGTCAACTGTGGCCCGGCCTATCTGAAATTTATCAGACCATTCATAAATCCCATCAGGCCATTGATTAGAGCAATTACTATACTCCGTTGTGAAATCCGGTGGTGGCTCCTGTGGTGGTTTGGGCTTCGGTGGTGGTGGCAGTCCGGTGCGTGGTGCTGATTGTTTGCCCTGGTACTCACTCATGTATTCATCAAAGAGTTGCTTATTGTTTTTTCCGGTCAATTCTTTGTGGAACTTGATAATATCACCGGATTTTTTACAGCTCCGACAAGAAAAACCTCCATTGGAAGTTTCCCAAAATCCATCGTCCTGACTACTACAACCGGGCAGGGGACAAGCTCCATGGGGTTCTGTTCCAGGTTTGCTATTTTTAAACTGTACGTATCGATCATATGGTGGGAGTCGGCGTTTCAGCTCTTCCCATTTCTGATCTTTGGAAAGAGTCACGGCTTCGGCTGGGGTCTGTAGTGGGTCGGTGTTAAAGTCAAAACTGTTTAAATCAGCCATAGCTTACACCATTTCCTTACTTCTCAAATGTTTAACCATTTCTTCAATCTTAACATTTACAGGCTCAGATACACGGCAACCACCTAAAATGGAATTGAGATAGTTCTCAGTAATCTCCAGATGTGCTGCCATATCTGGACGGCTGAAAGCTTTTAAAAATCCATGGTGTTTGTGTCTGGTGTGGTTTATTCGGATCTTTTTACCAATATTCATGGGGTTTGTTCTCT
>JAOZMU010000595.1 GCA_029934165.1 Bacteroidales bacterium | reverse complement strand
TGTTTGTTGCTGATTTTCAGTCAAATAGTAAATTGTTGTCTCAATATTAAAAAGTACAAGGCATTAACAAAAAAATAGCCACAATTTTGTAAAGTACGGTTACAAAATCGTGGCATAAGAATTTATGCTGCACATCAAAAATTAGAAAACAGCCTTACCATCAAGAACTTATGACGGTACAATGATTCACTACTTTAGGAGTAGCATTTCTATTCGTCTGTTTTCGTGCGCTTTGAATGGCTTGTCCTCAATTATCCAAATTGGCGCAGTTTTGCCAAATCCTCGGATTTTAATACGCTCAGTTTCAATACCTAAAGATACTAAATAATCCCTAACCGAGCCGGCTCTTTTCTTGGAAAGCTCCATACAATAATTCGCATTGCCAACTTTATCCGTATGCCCCATGATTAAAACATAAATATCGGGATTTTTATTGATATATTTAGCAATTGTGTCAAGTTTTTGTTTATACACGTCCAAAAGAACGGCATCGTTGAAATCAAAATGAGCAACAGCTTGCGGCGGAGCAATCGGTTTCAACTGTGGCGTACTGTTGTTTTTTGCCGGAGTGGTTACGTTGTTACTTACTGATGGAGTTGTTACGTTGTTACTTACTGATGGAGTGGGAGATACGTTGAAAATTTGCGTCAGCGAATCTAAGCTCTGATTCCAATAAGTTGGCTCTTCAAATTCCATCTGATTAATCTTAATATCATCACCAATGTGATATAGTGTTTGTGTCTGCGCAGCATAATTTTGGCGGTTGTTGTAGTACATCGCAATTTTGTGTTCTCCTTCGCCATGAGGTGGTTTATACGTAATGACATAATATCTTCTAAGTATTATAGGAAACTCTTGAAATAACTTCAAAATATCATTAGATTTAGATAAGTGGTGAAAATTACCACCTGTCAACTTCGCAATTTGGCTTAATAAAAGAGAATTTACTCCTGAGCCAATGCCAACAATATGTACGGTGGCATCCATTTTTCTTGCCTTCAAAACATATTGCAGCGCATTTACAGCATATTGCCCAATATATTCTATCGAGGAATTTTCCTGACCATCAGTTAGTAGAATTTGTACGCGCTTATTTTTTGCCTTTGCTAAAGACGAAATTCCATAATCTGCACCAGCATATAACGCAGTACCACCACCCATTTTATTGAACATATTATTATCCAGACCAAGTTTTATTATTTTCTTGCTGCGAATAAGCGAATTGCCTAAATTTAATTTGTCGTCAAACTGACAAATCGAAATAGCATCGGAATTATCTTTGTTTTCGACAAACATTTTGACAGCATTTTCAAGTGGTGCAATATTACAACTCATAGATCCGCTATAATCCATAGTTAATGAAATGTCATACGAATTTTCTACTTGAGTAAATTCTTCTATCTTGAAAGGAAGTTTCTTGCGTTTTCCACCGTATGTTTCGTACAATGCGCTAAAGTATTGATTTTGCATTTTTTGACTCAAACCACCTATTCCTTCTATGTAATTTCCGAGAGTATCAACCACCAAAACATACAATTTTATTTCCTTTGGAAACTGTGAATAATCAATATTAAATATCTCAAAATCAATTCGTTCTCGTGGTTTCAATTCCGAAATATTTTTACTTCCCGTTATCAACGAGCGTCTCATAATAACAGAGGTTTTGGTCGTTTGATCGTCCCGAATTTTTCCATCGAAATAAACCTTAACGTTAAACGTAGTATCGCATTTAGGTTTGAAAATTCGGTATCCAATATTTGGGTGTTTTATACCATTAATCAAAACAGAATCACCGCCATAAACTTTCCAGCTAAAAACCCCATTTTGACCTTTCATTAAGGTCTGTGTCGAATTTATTTTCGCAATTTGCGCTGGAAAAAACGGAATAAAAACTGGCACAGTATCAATATTTCCATTTTTATGATGTACCAATAGGGTGAAATCAACATCTTTTTTTGGCATTAAATCCATGCTACCAGAAGATTTGATTTCCTTACCAAGTTCTGGAATCACAATTTTTTTTACCTGCTTATATTTCCATACAATTTTACACAATTCGCCCTCGTAAATATTTTTCGGGAAACTAATTTTTTCATTAACAATAATAGGGACAAATAACTCCTTCGATGCTACAACGCCAAAATCATTATACGCAAATAATTTGAGTGTATCTGGAAATGGTAATACGAAAGTATGCGAACCAAAATTTTTCAAACTATCCACAATACCTTTAATTTCGACACGTGTTGCATTTTGTACGAACCAAGAAACCTCAATCGGAATACTATCTAAATATCGGTTCCTTCTGTTTTTGGTAAGCGTAAAACTTGAAATACTTGGCTTATCTACGTAAATTTTGCAGGCTTTCTTTGCCGTTCCTTTGTCTGTTTTTACAATCAGCGTTAGCCTCATGGTAGTGTCGGGTTTTACAACAAATTCATCGATGGCAGAAAATTCTCTGTCAACACCTTCGATACGTACAGATTTAATACCCTCGGCTTTGATTTTCCACCTAATTGTCGTTTCTTCGCCAAGTTGTAAGCGTTTTTTATCAGGTTTAATTCTTACTTTGCTATTCCGCATTGGGTCGCACGATGTAAATATTAGCAGTGTCAGCAAAAAATAAATAAGTAAATTTTTCATAACTAAAATTTTAATGAACAAAAAGCATTTTCATTATCGTAGAAAAAGGCATTTGCGATTCTGTTTTCAAGATAATACTGTGAGTAATTTATATTAGAGTAATGATTAAATTAGCCTATACCATTATTTGCTATTCGTATCTACTATTCAGTAAAGTAGCAAATATTTATTTCAAAAATAATAGGTGCAAGGCTATTAAGTAATGGAAAATTAATAATTAATAATTTTGCTTACGCCTGATTTAGTT
>JAOZMU010000068.1 GCA_029934165.1 Bacteroidales bacterium | reverse complement strand
TGATATTAATGCCGGCTTACCCGGAATTACAACAGCAACCGTCCGGTGGGGAGACTACGATAATGACGGAGACCCAGACATCTTGTTATCAGGATATTACTCGGAGCAAGAATATGGTATTACAAGAATTTATGAAAACAAAAACGGCGTTTTTACAGATATTGAAGCCGGATTGCTTGGAGTACAATCTACGGCAAGCAGATGGGGAGATTATGACAACGATGGAGATTTAGATATTTTGTTTACCGGCTCTCATTATCCAAGCAAAATATTAACAATGGAAACAATTGTTTATCAGAATAATAACGGCACCTTTACAGATATAGAAGCCGAACTTGCAAATATTGCAGAAGGAGATATTAAATGGGCAGACTACGACCAAGACGGAGACTTAGATATTGCACTTGCAGGAACAGTTGTAGAAGAAGGAAGTATTGATTATTCTGTTAATATTTATAGAAACGATGACGGTAATTTTGTTGATATTCAGGCAAATATAGAACTTTTGTTCTATGGAGCTATCGACTGGGGCGACTATGATAACGATGGAGATTTAGACTTATTAATATCTGGTTCTACCGAAAATTTTGGCGCAGAAACTTATATATACAACAACGATAACGGTGTTTTTAATAACAGTAACGAGCTTTTTGCCGAAATACAATATACAAATTTATCTTTTGCCGATTATAATAATGACAATAAATTAGATTTTATCATTTCCGGCGAAAATCAAAGTTCTGGTATAGAAACAATATTATATCAAAATCAGATAGTTACAGAAAACACACTACCAAATGCGCCTACAAATTTATCCATAATTCAAGATGAAAACTCGGTTACTTTTAATTGGAATAAAGCTACCGACACAGAAACGCAACAAAACGGACTTTCATACAATATTTATATAGGAACCAATAGTATGCAAGGAAATATTATGTCGCCACTTGCCGATATAGAAACTGGATACAGAAAAATTGTTAAAATCGGAAATACAAATTATAATAACTCTTGGACAATAAATAACTTGCAAGACGAAACATATTTTTGGAGTGTGCAAACAATAGATAATTCATTTGCCGGCTCCGAATTTGCCGAAGAACAAACTTTTACAATAGAGCTAAATAAAATTGATGAAATTGACAATCAAATTTCAATTTTCCCAAACCCTTCAAACGGAACGTTTACAATTCAAAACAACGAATTACAAATTAAGAATATCGAAATTATTGACATAACAGGAAAAGTTATTCAAAAACAACAATTTGTAGTTCCTAATTCGCAGTTTTCAATTAAAGAAAAGGGTGTTTTTTTAATAAAACTACAAACAGAAAATAATGTTTATACACAAAAAATAGTTATTCATTAAAATTATTCACCTTAAACCATTAATCATTGATTATGAGACATTTATTTATTACATTCGCATTTGTATTAAGTAGTTTATTCGCTTTTTCACAAATAACAAAAGACTATCCTTTTCAGATTGATAGCGAAATACAGTATGGAGGAAGTTTACTTGAAGTAATTACCGATATTGTGCAAACAGATGACGGCGGTTTTTTATGTATCGGACACACAGAAAGTTACGGAACTGGATATTATGGACATTCGGATTTGTGGCTCGTTAAAACCGATGCACTTGGAAACAAAGAATGGGACAAAACCTTTGGACAAGCCGATTCGTTAGATAAAGCATACAGTATTTTAGAAACTTCGGACGGCAACTATCTTATTGCTGGAGAAAGACTTAAAGATATTATTTATGGAGACGGCTGGGAAGCTGTTATTCTAAAAATTGATTCTGACGGAAACGAAATTTGGGAGAAAAAATACGGAGGCGGAACAGACGATTCAGACATAGTTCGTTTTATTCAAGAAACTTCCGATGGAGGATTTATTGCTTGTGGAGCAACAAGCTCGTTTGGAGCAGAATACATAGATGCTTGGATACTTAAAATAGATGCTGATGGAAATGAAGAATGGAACCAAAATTATGGCGAAGAAGGATACGAAGTTTTTAAACAAGTGTATGAAACTGAGGACAATGGTTTTATCGCTGCCGGATTTACAAACAGTGATTTTGGAAACGGAAGCTACGATTACTATATCGTTAAAACAGACTCCGAAGGAAATCAAGAGTGGGTTGTGAATTATGGAGACCAAACAAGTAATAGAGCATATTATTTTATGCCAATTGAAAACGGAAATTATTTACTTGCTGGTGGCTGGAGTTCTGGTGCAGCAGACGATGATGTTTTTGACCTAAATATTATGGAAATTTCTCCAACCGATGGAGCAATTGTTCGGCAAGAAACTTATGCCGATACCACAAATTGCGAGCCTTTATTTATTGTTCCTTCAACCGACAATGGATATATGCTCGCTTGTAAGAGTGGTTTTGCAAAAAGTGCCAAAGTTTACCAAACAGATTTACGTTTCGTTAAGTTAAACGAGGATTACGAACTCGTTGCAGATACACTTATTGGTTATCTTGCAAGCGAAACACCAAACGTTATTCATTCTTTTAAGGATAATTCATATTTAGTAGCCGGCTATACAATGAGTACAGGTGGAAACAGTGGCGATGCGTGGTTTGTGAAAATTACAGATTTAATTGCTCCGGCGGCAACAGAAGAACTTGTCAAAAATAATATTAATATTTACCCAAATCCTTCAAACGGAACGTTTACAATTCAAAACGATGAATTGCAAATCAAAAATATTGAAATATCCGATATTACAGGTAGAATAATATTTAACGCAACAAGGCAACTTATGCCATTGCAGATTAATATTTCTAATCATCGGGCAGGAATTTATTTCGTTACAATTCAAACAGAAAAACGTATTTATACTCAAAAAATAATCATTAATTAATTTATAAAAAATGAAATCTGACATCTCAAAAAAAATCATGTTACAATTATTTGTTCTTATGCTAATTCCTCTTTTGAGCTTTTCGCAAACAAAAGACGAACCAATTGAGAACGAAATGATTAACTTCCCTTTAGATTACGAAGATTTTACATGTGGCTACTCAAGTCCTTATGAAGTAACATTTACGTATAATTTTGACATTAGTAAATATCCTGTTACAAATTATGAGTATTGCCAAATGTTAAATGATTATCTTTCGCAACAAAGAATATCGGTTGTTTGGGACCCCGAAATAGAATCATGGTTAGTTAAAAATACAGAGGGACAACCATACGAACTAATTGACGCACAAGCATTTTTTAGCTCAAGCGATTACAAAATTACCTACGATGAAATTACCTACTTTAAAGTAATTGAAGGATACGAAAACTATCCAATATATTTTGTTACATTTCCGGGAGCAGCCTTTTATTGTAACTATTTAAGCGAGGCAGAAGGCTTTGAAAAACTATATGACCTCAGCACAAACCCTTGGACTAGAACTTTTTACGGAACAACAGGTTTTAGAATACCAACAACACAGGAATGGGAATATTCATTTTCGTACAAAGACAATAGAGATTATGCTTGGGGAAACGACAACCCTACAACAGACCATGCAAATTATGTCGATTGTGGAATCGGAAAGACCACACTTGTAAATAATTATCCAATTGGAGTTTCGGAACTCGGAATATTTGATTTATGTGGTAATCTTAGTGAAATGACAAACAATTTTAGTACATCGTACGACGAAGCACAAGAAAACCCGACAGGACCAAAAGACCCTACAAATCCCAATTTTCCCGCAGTAGATACAAAAGGAGGCAATTACTCATCGACAGGTGGAGCATTGAAAAGATATTGGAACGGTCTTTTTGCGATGTATAACATAACGGAAGATGACGAATATATAGCATCTGGCACGCCAACTATTGGGTTTAGAGTTTTAAAAACATATTCTAATACTCCACATAGTATTTTAGAAAATCAGGTCGATTTTAATATTTATCCAAACCCTTCAAACGGAACGTTTACAATTCAAAACGATGAATTGCAAATCAAAAATATTGAAATATCCGATATTACAGGTAGAATAATATTTAACGCAACAAGGCAACTTATGCCATTGCAGATTAATATTTCTAATCATCGGGCTGGCATTTATTTCGTAACAATTCAAACAGAAAATCAAATTTTTACTCATAAATTAATAATTCAATAAAACTATGCGAAAATTAAGTTTATTATTTATAGCGGTATTAATTACTCAATTTTTATCGGCTCAAATTCAATGGAACGAGGAATATGAGGTCATAAGCGAGAACGACGGCTTGGAATCTATATATCAAAAAATTGTAATAGATAGCGACAATAATTTGCATGCAATATGGCAAGATGGTGGTGGCGGCAATTTGGTGAAATACACAACAAAACCCGAAAACGGCAATTGGTCGAGCCCAATCGTATTAAATAATCAAGAGCGAAATTGCCATACACCACATATTTCTATCGGAGCAAACAACAGCCTTCATGTGATACACGGAAGGTGGGCTTATGAAAACGCACAAGACGAATTAGAATATACTTTTTTTGATGGAACTTCGTGGAGTACGCCAAAAGTAATTGCTCCGGGCGGAAATCAAAATACAAGTGCTATTAAAACAATGATTTTTGATAGCAACGATAATCCAATTGCTATTTGGGGAAGTGATAATAGAACTGGTGTTAATGAGGTATATAAGATGAAATTCGATGGTGGAGTATGGGAAGAACCACAAATAATTTCGGAACCGGCAGACAATAACGAAGCACAAAATCCGGTATCCGTAAAATTAGATAACCAGAAGTATGCTATATTCTTTTTAGAAAGAAATGATGAAGGTGTAAGAAAAATGAAGTTCAAATTTTACGATATTCAACAAAATACTTGGTCGGAAATTTTTCAAACACCAGATTTTGCTGGCGAAGTAGATAATGTTGCACAATACGACATTAAATTTTTCGATGGTAAAATATATGTAGTTGTGAGTTATATACACAGTGTAGAACTTTGGGAATACGACATTAACGAAACAACATGGGAAAACCTATCAAACATAGTACCCGGATATACTTGCTGTGTAATTCCACGCATGACAATAGATAATTATGGGTTGATACACATACTTTTTAATGATAACGACGAAACAATAAAACACTATATGTATCAACCATATAACGATGAATTTTCTTCTGTTGATCAAAGTATTCCAGTTAAACAACCGTGGTATCCCGAAGCAATTTGCGATGCTCAGAATAATGTAAATATTGTATATTATGATAACTATTATGCCGCCGAAAACGAGGAAGTTCATTATGTATTTGGCGAATATCTTAAACCTTACGAACCAGAAATAATATTCCCCGCCGAAAATCAAGAACATATTGCAACAACAGGAACAACATTAGAATGGCAAAGTGCTGGAGACGAAGTAGTTTACGATTTGTATTTTGGTAAATTAAACGAATTAGAACTCATTGAAACTGATTATAATCTTACAAATTATGACCTAACAGAAAATTTACTGGACAACCAAAATTACCAATGGAGAATAGTAGCAAAATACCAATACGCAACAACTCCGGGGTTGACGCACAATTTTTTCACCGGCGACCAAACATCAGTAAATGAAACAAATAACACGGAAATACAAATTTTCCCAAACCCTTCAAACGGAATATTTACAATTCAAAACAACGAGTTACAAATTAAGAATATTGAAATCATAGATATTACAGGAAAAATAATTCACAACCAACAATTCGTAATTTCAAATTCACAATTCGTAATTAAAGAAAAGGGTGTTTATTTTATAAAACTACAAACAGAAAATCAAATTTTTACTCGCAAAATAGTAATTCAATAAAATTATGAGAAAGTTTATTCCTTTATTTTTTTATGCGTAATTCCGTGAAAAACAGTCTAATCCGTGTTCCAATTTTTACGATAATAGGAACACGGATTTTTATTGATTAATCCCTATTTTTAGGTTTTGAATAAATTATTTGCGACATAATAAACAGAAATTCAACAAGCTGAAAATTTTACTTGAAATAGGAATAAATAAAAACACAACAAATGATAGTCCCTACATAACTGTGTTGGTGTGATTATCAAATAATTACAGTGCTGTTTTGAAATAAAAAAATCAAATTTCACTTAATAATCAAGCGATTAAAATTTAATTTCTACATATTTTCATCGACCAACACTGTTTTGTAGGGACTATGCTTTTTTATTAGACTAAACTCATTATTATTGCTTATTCAACTAATGTTGGTCCTTCGGTAAACTCGAATGTTCCAACCTCAGTGCATAGACACCTAACCATGTATTTGTGTCGTTCTGGTTCGTAGGTGTTAAACGTTACTTCGTAGTAAACCGGAACTCCATTCGAGAATGGTTGTGCTTCGGCAAATTTTCCTGTCAGCATGATTGGAATTGCTTCGCTGAGGCGTTCGAAAATCACATCGCGTATTTCATCGTCAGTAAGTCCTTCAAGGTAGTTAAGTGCGTCTTTATCAATACGTTTTGAAACGCGCATATCAAAGTTATTGTAGCTTGCGCTTGCTCCGTAATAATATTCGGTATCATATTGTTCGTGCTTGTAAACATTTAGCTCGGCGTGGTTTGCAATGTAATCTACAATTATTATATAATCGTCGGCTTGCATCGAAAATTTGACTGTTGGGTCAAATACCCAATCTGTTCCGTTGTGGATAAATTGGTCGAGTTTTTCTTCTACAATTGTCCATGTATCGCCATCATAAAAAGCACTAACAGAGATAACTTTGTTGCCACCACCATAATATTTATATAGTATATCTATTTGAGTTTTAGATGTTGCATAAGGATATTTTTGCGTCAAGAAAATTGGCAAATAATATTCTGGTGTTGCGTCAGATGAAAAATTGTCGTAGTTTCCCGGTGCGCCCATTGAGTCGTAATCGTCTGCCGTAAGAACGTGCGAGTTTTCTGGGATAGTCCAATCTGTACCATCGAATTGATAGAGAATTTCTACGTTGTTTGTCGAAGAAGAATTTTCTCCAAATTTGTATTTTACAACTGCTCTAAATTCTGCTGCTGCACTGGGGAAATAAGAAGAAAGAGCTGCCGGAAGATAGTCTTCTGCCGGGTGTGCAGCAAAGAAAAATCCACTGTCTGCAACCTCACCACCAATTGCTGTGTAGTCATCATCGCCAAGTTCACGCATATCTGCATCTGTGAAAACGTGCGCATGGTCGTAATTGTAATAGACCTTGATTACCGAACCAGAGTCAAGTGCAAGATATTCGTCAGCCAAAAGTGGCGGAACAAGAATTGCTGCTTCGCGAGTTGCCGAAAAGCTGTGTAGAGTTTTGATTTCGGTGTATAATGCCGAATCTGCTTCGTTTGTAGCTAATTCCAGCCAATGGCTTGAGATGTCTTCGTAGTTTTCGTCCGTTAGCGTAATCGAAAGCTCCTCTGCATAAGGAGGGCGTAACGCATCTAAGTCATCATAAAGGTCTTTGTTCGGGTCGCAAGAAGCAAAAAGGAGAAGCCCGATGCTGATAAAAAATATTATTTTGGATTTCATATTATTTATGTTTTTAAAAGTTTAAGATTTCTGTTTAATTAGAAACGAATTTTTAGACGTGCTGTCCATGTGCGACCAAAACCATAATATACAACAGAACTTTGTGCGTTGTGATAATTTCCATCACGACCATCTGCAATATATTCAGTATCAAACAAGTTGTTTACTTTTCCGTAAACTGTTGCTTTCAAACCAGCAAGTTTGAAGTCATATTTTACGTTAAAATCTACCAATTGATAAGCCGGCATTTTCCAAGGGTCTTCGCCCATATCTTCGGTGTCGGTTCTGTTTTCAATATCGAATTGAGCATAAAGTCTATCATAATGAGTAAAATCCATTCCGACTTTAAAATTCGGTAGTGCTTCCCAGTCGATGGATAAAGATGCTGTTGTTTGTGCTGCATCGCCAACGTGTAAGCCGTCTGCATAAACGGTTTCAGACCCCATCAGGGTTTGAGTTTCATCGTATAAATCGGCTGTTGCATTTTGTGCCCACTGCCAGTCTCCGAAAGACCCCATGACACGAACTTCGAGTTTATCTATTGGTTTAGAGTTTATTACTACCTCAATACCCATGTGTTCTGCATCTAAGCCTGTCATGTTTGCAATAACGTCAGCCATCGAAACTGTCATTCCTTTATCCATCCATTTTGTGTAATATCCGACAACGTTTGCTGACAAAAGGCTTGATTTATATCCTAATCCGACTTCACCAGAAAGAACACGCTCGTGTTTTACGCCAGTATTTTCTTCGTTTGTATAGCCAACATAAGCATAACGAAAGAAAGGCGCGCGCGTGAAATAACCACCATTTGCATAAACGTTAATTTTGTCATTCACATTATAGTTTACACCACCTTTTATACTGTATGCAAGAAAATGCTGCCAGTCTGTAACTTGGTCATCTCCAGCGTATCCGAAATAATCTGTTCTTCTGTACGAAGAATTGGAAAGAGACGTTGAAAGAAACATAGATGTTTGTCCGGTTTCGTATTCTGCTTGAAGGAATCCGCCACTCCAAAGAGCTTCTCCGATGTTATAATAATCAATTTTATCTCCTTCGCGCAGTGGTGTTCCTGCATCGCGATTCATGTTCGAGCTATTCAAGAAATACGCGCCACCCAAGAGGTCTTGGATTTCTGTGTAGTGGTATCCTTTGTAATATCGTCCGTCAAAGCCGGCAGTAATGTCAATATCGGCAACTTTTGTAGTCAACGAAGAGAGGATTCCGTACCAGTCGTGCGAGTTTGTGGACATTGATATAACAGCCTGTGAACCAGTTGTGGACGCTCCGTTTGCTGCGATAACAGCGTCATAATCAAGGTATCCGTCTGGTGTCATCATTGTAGTTGCATTTGGCTCTCCGCTTGGGTACTGAAACTCAAGCCATTCGTCCATTGGTCCAGAAACACGTCGCCCGCCACCGTTGGAGATAGAGGCATAAATTGCAGTTGATAGTTTTGTGTCGTCAGAGAACTCAAGGAAGTGATTTAGAGACATTTGTGGTTTGTGATATTCGTTGTAACCATATCCGCTACCATAAATTTCGCCGTCGCGTGTTCCGAAGTTTGCATTGTGCTTGATGCCGTCGCGATGCAAACGAAATGCTTCGATGCTTTTTTTAACTCCACGTTGGTTGTGCCATTGTGGTGCGCCAAAAATGGTGAACGATAATTGTTGTCTGTCGCTGATTCTTTTTGCGATGTTTAAGAAATACGAAAAAGCCTCAAAATTTGTTCCTCTGATATAACCGTCGCCGGTTGTTTTAGAGCCACTTGCAGTAACAGCCCAACCATTTTCGTACATGCCTGTTGAGACGGTGAAAGCCATTTTTTGGTAGTTGTCGTTACCAATTTCGTAAGATACAGAACCGCCTTTTTTTGCATCCGTACTTTTTGTGATAATATTAATAGTACCACCGATAGAAGAAATTGCAAGTTTCGAAGCTCCAAGTCCGCGTTGTACCTGCATTGTGCGTGTAACGTCCGAAAGACCAGCCCAGTTCGACCAGTAAACTTTTCCGCTTTCCATATCGTTCACAGGAACACCATTGATAAGTACGCCAATGTTTTCCGAGCTAAAACCTCGCAGGTTAATACGGCTATCTCCATATCCGCCACCTTGTTTTGTTGCATAAACAGAAGGTGTGGTTTTCAAAATCTCAGGAAATTCTTGCGAGCCAAGTTTTTCTTCAATCATTTTTGGTTTGATGGAAGAAAACGAAACAGGCGTTTTTCTGTCGCGGGCAAAAGACGAAACCACTTTAAGTTCCTCTAAACCAATAGCATCGACTTTTAGTTTTACGAGTCCCAAATCGAGAGTTTGTCCACCAGAAACGTCAATTTCTTTCGATTCTTCGGCGTATCCGATGTACGAAAAAAGAATTGTCGCTTTGGCTGTTGGTATAGCAAGGCTAAAAGTGCCATCGTAATTTGCGATAGTACCTTTTGTCGTTCCTTTGATGACAACTGTTGCGCCAACGAGGTCTGCCCCGTCTTTTGCGTCAACAAGCCGCCCTTTGATAGTTCCTTGCCCAAAAGCGTTTAGCGAGAGAGCCATCAGAACAAGAAGTAAAATTCGTTGTTTAAGCATAGAATGAAAGTTTAAAGTTAAAGAATAGAAACTCAGACCTTTAATAAAAAAGGAATGCAAAGATAATCGGGCATCTTTCATAACCCACTAAAAGTAGTTTACAATTTTTCTTCCCAATTGCGCATAATTATGGCTGTTTTTGAAAAAAAGTATTTGTATCTGGTTATCTGATGTCTTTTAAAAGGCATCAGATATTAATTCAAATTTGGGCATATTTCATAAGTAGTTTACTAAAGTTTCCGACTTTAATAACCTCCTGAGTATCAAGTCATTGCAGATGTGAAAAGTTGCATAATATTGTATCTTTGAGGTAGTTACAAACCAAGTACAAAAATAGTCTCATTATGCAACATAACAAAGATAATACAAATAGCAGATATTTCGCTGATATTCATACGGTATATGATGCTGTCGTTTTATAAGCGTATTCACTATCAGCATAGTATCGTGGGCATATTTGAATACTGGTCTAAAAGCATGATAGAGGCTACTTTAGCTGAAAAACTATGGCAAATATTAATTGATTCACTAATGGAATTTGCAGAAATAGCCGGAATTGATATTTTCGACTTTTTTCAAAGAAATAATACGAAACGATAATATAATACAGAAAACACGAAAAATTCCAGATATTTTCGAAAAAGCTCAACCTGCATAATAAACCCAAAAT
>JAOZMU010000594.1 GCA_029934165.1 Bacteroidales bacterium | reverse complement strand
CATCTGCAACAACTTGATACTCAAGGTGTTATTGAAGTCAGAAACTTGAGTAAAATACAGTTCCCCAATATGTTACGCACTCAAATCATTTCTACTTTTTGTATCTAACTACTTGATAATCTACCTGTTTTAAAATAATAAATTTTGTGTCGAATAGATAGCATCACTTGTTTATGACTATCATAATTCGCGTAATTTTTCGCGATATTTTATTATTTCATTATTCAAATCGACCTTTTCTTCTGCAAATTTTTGGTTTAGTTTAATTAGCTGTTCTTCGTA
The DNA here is from genome assembly GCA_029934165.1 of Bacteroidales bacterium. Classification (GTDB taxonomy): domain Bacteria; phylum Bacteroidota; class Bacteroidia; order Bacteroidales; family JAOZMU01; genus JAOZMU01. The sequence goes on along the minus strand of JAOZMU010000594.1, from coordinate 2,615 downwards.
CTCTTTTTGCGTTTCTTTGAGGTTAATCTGATGATCTTCAACAGCTTCTTGTTGTTGTTGTTCCATCAGTTCCATGGTTTGACGCATAATTTCTTCTTGCTCGGCAAGCTGCTCAGATTTGTACTGTGATTCGCGTAGTAGCTGTGCCGTGTTAAGACTAATTTTCACGTTTGCAATTGTCGATGCAATGCTCTCGCCAATTTTTTCGACAAATTCTATTTGATATGACTCATAGATTTTAAAAGATGCTAATTCGACAACTCCATAAACTTTTTCGTTTAGTATCAGCGGAACAATCAGCAAGTTACGCGGATTGTCGTTGCCTAAACCCGAAGTTATTCTAACGTAATTTTTGGGAATATCGGTCATAAAAACTGTTTCGTTTTCTTGAACACAACGCCCGATTAATCCTTCGCCAAGCTCTATACGTTTTTCTTCGGATTTGTTTCTGTCGTAGGCAAATGCAGCAACCAACTCAATGAAAATATCGGCACTTTTATCGTCATTTATAATGAATAAACCGCCCTGATTTGAGTCCAGATATTTTACAAGGTTTTTTATGATAACAAGTCCAAATTCTTTTATATCATCGTTACTTTGTCGCAATATTTCGCCAAAAAGTGCAACACCTTGAGAAGTCCAATTTCGCTGAAAATCTTCTTTTTTCCTTTTCTCATCTTCGGTTTTTGCTTTCAGTAGGTTTTCGCGCATTAATAACAACGAGTTACCAAGCATATCATCGTCTCCGAGTGGCGAAAATTGGCACTCGAAATTCTCTTTTCCTATTTCGAGCGAAAAATCCGATGTTTTTTTCAACCCCATAACCAACTCATTAAGAGCTTCTGCCATTTCGCCAATTTCGTCAGAACGACTTCTGATGTTTTGTTCCGGCAAAATACCTTTACTCATCTTCAAGATTATTTTCTTTATGTATCGAATCGGAGATGTGATAGAGGTGATGGCGGCGGCAGCAATTATCAAAACGCTGATTATTAATATTATACCGATGTAAAGAATCAACTGACTAAACTCGGCAAAGGCGGCTTCCATTTTTGTGTTAGATTGCTCGGTGATGTATTCTTCGCTTTTTACGAGTTTGTCCAACCGCAAAAGAACTCTATCCGTAAGCTCAACAACCTCGCCTTTATCTTCAACTAATGGCTGAATAATTAATATAACCATCGGGTTATCGTATTGCTCAAAAGAGTTTAAGCTCTGCATAATGTCCGTATGCTGAGTAAAAAGCGAGTCTATCGACAATAGCAAACTTCGGTATTCTTTCCTATCTTTTTTTTGCCATTGATTGACAAGTGGCGCAAGTTTTCGTTTTAACTGCGGATATTTTTCTTGATGAATTTGCTTCAACTTCATCTTATCAGGAGTATCATTTTTTTTATCAATATGCACCCAGTTCTTAATCAGCATTTTAGAGTTGGTTATCATAAAATGCAAATCGTGTAAATAAGATGTAGAAGGATTGTAAATATCTGTTATTAAGCTGTTTGCTTGAAGATTTTTGTTAAGAGTATTGTATGTCAATAGACTAGTGTATAAAACAGCGATTATCAAAATCCCAAAACCTAAACCTAACCTATTTGCTATTGTAAATCTGAATTTTCGCTTCATATATATTAATTAAGAATTAAAATTTAAGAATTTTTCGACCTGTGCAATCAAAAGAAAAAGAACCTTACATAATTCCTTAAATCCGCAAGTCTTTTTATAAGTAATTGAATTTCAATGATTAAAATCTATTTTATTTCACCTGTTTAGGTGAAACAAAATAGATACAAATACTTAAAAGTAAAAGGATTACAAAAAGACTTTCGGATTTAAGGTAATTCAGAAAATATAGTTAATTACCAGCTAAAATTTATTTAGACCTCCAAATATTTCAATGTTTTTTTATCTCTATATAGTGCTGCATATCAGACGGTTATAAATTATTTTACATGTTCAATAGCACAACAGATAATTTGGTTTCGCGCTTGTATTCGGCTCATAATCAATTCGATACAAGTTAAACTGGTTGTTTTTACCCAAAAAAATCGCAGAATAGATGTAAATACTACATAATCAAGTATTTATAAGCGCGAAATGGAATTTCAATACATGTTATATAACATACAACGAATTCACTTAACATGTTGATATACAGACTGAAAAAACATTCCGAAAAATTAGGAAATACAAATAGTGATTTGCTGGTTAATTACGAATTGGTTTACGTCTGTTAATATTTAAAGTCTATAAAAATAATCAAAAATTGATTGCATAGGTCGATTTTTAATTCGTTGATTATGAGCATTTTTACAAATCACCGCAGGCTTATAACTGCATGTATATGTGGCTGTTATGAAAGCAAAAACTTTAGTTGATTAATTGTTCAATCGTTTTTTTATTAAGTTTTGTTACTTTCATTATCAGTTCAACAGGTATATTTTCTTTTATCATTCCAATTGCTATTGCAGTCTTTTCGTCATGTTTTCCTTGTTCCAAACCTTGTTCCAAACCTTGTTCCAAACCTTGGTCTAATCCTTGTTCCAAACCTTGTTCCAAACCTTGTTTCAAACCTTGTTTCAAACCTTGTTCTAATCCTCGTTCCAATCCCTCTT
>JAOZMU010000593.1 GCA_029934165.1 Bacteroidales bacterium | reverse complement strand
CTGCGCCGACATTGCCAAAAACGCAAGGCACAAGGCAACTACAAGCGAAAAGCCCGATAAGCCGCCCTGAAAAATATTATTTTTACGAAAAAACCTTGTAATAATAATCGACACTTCTACCTGTTACTATCGACTTGAATATCAACATAATAAATTTCCTAACAAACAGCACCATGTGCTTAAAACCAGTTTTATGTTTATGAAAAAGATTTTCTTATTTATTGTATTAGCTTTAATATCTGCCTGTTATGTGTTTTCTCAAGAGCAAGTCGAAATTCTGAAAAAAGAATTTAGGACAGATAAAGATGGATTTCGAGCTGCTTGGAAAAAAATAAAAGTTGGCAATTTGAATTATAATGATGGAAGAAACTTTTATGGTCTTGCACTTGAGGATTACTTGCAAGCATTTGAATATAACGGTAATAACGCAGAGTTGAATTATAAAATTGGAGTATGCTATTTGTTTACAACAGAAAAAAATAAGTCTATTCCTTTTTTCGAAAAAGCATATCAAATCAAGAATGGTGTTGCTTCAAATATTCATTATCTTCTCGGGAAAGCCTATCATTTAGATTACAAATTTGATTCTGCAATTGTTGAATATAAAAAACACTTATCTATTTCTCAGGACATTGATGAAAACTTGAGTAAAAAAATAAATAAAAACATTAATGATTGTACTAATGCCAAGGAAATAATTCTTATTCCTACGCGAATTAGAATCGAAAATATTGGCTCAACAATAAATTCAAAATATCCAGATTATTACCCGCTTATTTCTATTGATGGCGAAATGCTTATTTTTACTTCGCGACGTAACAATACAACGGGTGGTGAGTTGGATATTAATAACGGAAAATACTATGAAGATGTGTATATGTCAGTAAAAGATGGCGATAAATGGCAAAAACCAGTAAATCTAAATCGCCCAATAAATACCGATGGACACGATGCAGCAGTTGGTTTGTCGCCTGACGGTCAGAAACTTATTACGTATCGTGGTATTAATGGCGGTGATATATACTACTGTGAGCAGGACGGTGAAAAATGGACTACTCCTATTGCCTTTCCTGAGACGGTAAACACTGAATTTCATGAAAATACCGCATCTTTTTCACCCGATGGCAATCAGCTTTACTTTACCAGTAATCGCGAAAATGACAACCTCGGTTATCACGACATTTTCGTATCCGAGCGTCAAAGTGGAAACAAATGGAGTGTCGCGAAAAATATCAGCCAAATTATTAATAGTCAGTACGATGAACTGACTGTATTTCTGCATCCTGACGGACGGACGCTATATTTTTCGTCTAACGGACATAAAACAATCGGTGGCTATGATATTTTCAAAACAGTCAGAGACGAAAACGGAAATTGGTCAGAACCCGCCAATTTGGGTTTTCCTGTAAATACGCCAGATGACGACATTTTTATTTCCATTTCCGCCAATGGCAAGTACGCATATATTGCATCGACGGCTTCGGATGGCTACGGAGATAAAGATATTTATAGGATTACATTCTTAACTCCTGTACCTGAGCCTGTTTTAAGCTCCGAAGACCCGCTTATTGCAACCATCGGAAATACGCTTGCCGAAGAGACAACCGTTGATAATATGTTTGGCGCAAGCATGACACTATTGAAAGGACGTGTTGTTGATGGTGATTTTGAAACACCACTTTCGGCGACGATTGAAATTGCTGATAATGTGAAGAATACGATTATTTCTAGGGTAACAACAAATACAAAAACAGGGAAATTTCTGATTTCGCTGCCATCGGGAACAAACTACGGAATTGCTGTCGAAGCAGATGGGTATTTATTTCATTCTGAGAATTTTAATATTCAGGAAGGCTCTATTTATCAAGAGATTGAAAATGAAATTTCTCTTTATAAAATTAAAAAAGGCTCGAAAATAGTTCTTAAAAATATTTTCTTCGATTTGGATAAATCAAACATCCGACCGGAATCTGACTTAGAGCTAAAGCGTCTTTTGAAATTGCTCAATAAATACCCAAAATTGAGAATTGAAATCTCAGGACACACTGATAATCAGGGTAGTTTGGCGTATAACGAAAAATTATCTTTATCGCGTGCCAAAGAGGTTACAGATTACTTAATAGAAGTTGGTATTCCCTCAGACAGAATGATTTACAAGGGCTATGCCTTCAAAATTCCAATAGCAACAAACGACACTCCAGAAGGACGACAATTGAACAGAAGAGTAGAGTTTAAAATAATAAGTATTTAATGAAATTGTTAAGAAATTATGTGGGAATCATTTGTGGAGTTAGATAATATACGGTTGAATTTTAACAAGGAAGGCATTTGGCTAATAAATTTTGCGCTTGCTTTTGTCATGTTTGGAATTGCGTTAGACATTAAAACAAAGCACTTTAAGTTAATTTTTAATAAACCACGTCCAATTATTGCAGGAGTAATTTCGCAATTTATCTTATTGCCTGCGCTAACATTTTTGGTTGTTTATCTCATTCGTCCTTCGCAAACTATCGCACTTGGTATGATATTAGTAGCCGCGTGTCCGGGAGGAAATATATCAAATTTCATTAGCTCTCTTTCAAAAGCAAATGTTGCTCTGTCTGTAACACTAACAGCCTTTGCAACAGTACTTTCACTTGTAATGACACCACTTAATTTTATGTTTTGGGGCAAACTTTTAGCACAAACATCAGACGTTCTTCGTCCCATTGAAATTCCGATTTTCGAGACATTAAAAACGATAGTAATAATTCTCGGAATCCCCTTAGTTTGTGGCATTTACATTTCAAACTATTACCCCAATTTTAAAAGCAAAATCCTCAAACCAATAAAAATTGCCTCAATAATAACTCAAGTTTCTGACTTCGCCATTACATCCTGATATTTAACACATTGCAAA
>JAOZMU010000592.1 GCA_029934165.1 Bacteroidales bacterium | reverse complement strand
ATTTTCCGACGGATATGCAGACCAATTTGGTGGCGAGTTTGAGCGAAAATTCAATGTGCGAAAATTCAAAGAATTACTTGTCGATTGCTCGTCCCTCGACAGTACAACACAAAGAAAAATCCTAAAAACAAGACTGGAAGAATGGCGTGGAGAAATACCACAAGTAGATGATATTTTGGTGGTTGGAATAAAATTTTGATTGGTTTTTCTAAAACACTGCTTTTGCAATTTGGCGTACATTTTCGGCTTTTCCCATCGTGAAAAAATGAATAACGGGTGCGCCAAATTTTATCAGTGCGCGCGATTGTGCAATCGCCCATTCAACGCCAAGCTGCCGAACTGCCTCGTTTGTGGAACATTTTTCAATTTCGCGAGCCAACACATCAGGAATATCAATAAAAAAAGTTTGAGGTAAAATATTCAATTGTGCTTTAGTTGCTATTGGTTTAATGCCCGGAATAATTGGCACATTTATGCCGATTGCGCGACACTGTTTGACAAAAGAAAAGTATTTCTCATTGTCGAAAAACATCTGAGTAACAATGTATTGCGCACCAGCCTCAACTTTCGCTTTCAAGTATCGTAGATTCGATTCCATGTTAGGCGATTCTACATGTTTTTCGGGATAACCAGCAATGCCTATCGAGAAATCTGTCTTCGTAGAATTTTGTAGCTCTTCATCTAGGTATTGTCCGTTATTCATGGCAACAATTTGTTTTATCAAATCTATTGCAAATAAATGTCCATTATTTTCTGCCAAAAAACGTCCTTCGGACTTCATCGGGTCGCCACGAAGCACAAGCAAATCATGGATTCCGAGAAAGTTCAAATCAATGAGAGCATTTTCTGTCTCCTCGCACGAGAAACCACCACAAATGAGATGCGGCACAACATCAATTTTTTGATATTTGTATTTTATTGCCGCCGCAATAGCCACAGTACCAGGACGTTTGTGTACCGTCCTTTTTTCAAGCAATCCACTTTTGTGTGTTTTATAAACAACTTCTTCGCGGTGATAAGTGATATTCATAAATGGCGGATTAAATTCCATCAACTTATCTATTGTTTTATAAATATCTTTAATATTTGCACCTTTTAGCGGTGGCAATAACTCGAAAGAAAAACGTGTTTCTTTGGTAGTATTCAAAAAATCAACAACTTTCATAAAATTCTAATTGTTAAATAAGCACTCTTACAAAAGTTCTTACGCTTTTTATTAACCTAAGTTGTTAATTCACAGCTTAAACGTTTCATAAAAAATAGGTCTAAGACCTTAGTATATAAAAATCAATAGTTTTATAGGCGTTATCAACATAAATATCAATATTATATAAGTGCCTTGCACTTTTTGATATTTAGACAACGATTTTACTATTTGACTGAAAATCAGCAACAAACAGCAAAATTATTAATTATTAATTATTAATTTTCCATTACTTAAAACAAACCTTACAAACAACTCACAAATTACTCATTTTCCGGTAAATTTTTCCTGAAAACAGAAGGACTCATACCCGTTGTTTTCTTGAAAGCCGTATTGAAAGATGAAATAGATTTGAACCCCGAATTTTCGGCAATTCCCTGTATTGAATAATAATTATTGTTTAGTAACAAATCCTTAGCTTCTTCGATACGGTATTGGTTGATGAAATTGTAAAAATTAAGGCTAAATTCTTCGTTAATCATTTGCGAAAGATAACCCTTGTTAGTATTCAAATCTACAGCCAAATCCGTGATGCGATAATCGTGACGCAAATAAGGGTTTTTATCATCGAAAAGCTGTAAAACTTGCTTTTTTAGCAAGAGTTTTTGGTCTCCAGTAAGAGCAGATTTTTGATACTTTTCCGTCAAATCTGTCTCTTCCGAAGGTGTGATTTTTGTAAAAACAGGAGCCTCTTCGTCGATAATATTTTGTTGTTGATTTTTTTCTTGGACACGCAATTTCCTGAGTGTCATGTAGTTAAAAAGCGCAACCTCAACAGCAGTATATAAATCGTCTTGCTCAAAGGGTTTCACCAAATAACCATTTGGTTTTGTATGCTTTGCCATATCAACAATTTCTTTTCCAGCGTGCGAAGTCGTAAAAATGAACGGCAAATCATATTCCGCACGAATAGTACGCGCAAGGTCGATACCAGATTTTTCGTCCGAAAGAACAATGTCTAGCAAAACTAAATCTGGCTCAGTAGTTTCCAAAAAATTAATGCCTTCCTTGTAACTACGCGCAACGCCAATCACTTCATAATTCAAATTTGACAACATCATACGCAAACTTTCGGCGATTATTAAATCGTCTTCTACAGCTAATATTTTTACATTTTCCATCTATCACAAATTAACATGATACCAAATAACACAATTTATCTTTATGATAATCAATCAATTACACCAATAAAATTAACACAGTCTGGCATAAATATTGACGTTGTTTTCAATTTCTTTTAATCCGAGACCATTTTTCATTTTTGGATATCTATTTTATTCTAAGAACTTTACATTAAAATAAATCGCAAAAATCAAAAACTGTCGGATATTCATAGTTTCCTACAAAACTAATAAAATTTGTTGACATTTCGAACTCTGAAACCAATGATAGTAGCTGTTTTTTTACTTTTTCTATCTAATATCAACTTAAATAAGCAGGTAAGTACTCTTACAAAAGTTCTTACGCTTTTTATTAACCTAAGTAAAATGAATTTAATAAAGTAAGCCATTAAAATTCCTAACTAAAACTAAATCAGGCATAAGCAAAATTATTAATTATTAATTTTCCATTACTAAGGTTTGTTCATAAAAAAATATTTTTTTGGCGGCTTATAGGGCTTTTCGCTTGTAGTTGCCTCGTGGGTTGCGTTTTTGGCAATGTCGGTACAGGAGCTTCCTTCGGTCGCTCTGTCCCGCCA
>JAOZMU010000591.1:1573-2904 GCA_029934165.1 Bacteroidales bacterium | reverse complement strand
ATCAGGCGTAAGCAAAATTATTAATTATTAATTATTAATTTTCCATTACTTAGTTGTTAATTCACAGCTTAAACGTTTCATAAAAAATAGATATTAGACCTTACATTGAAAAAAAATGCGACATACGTGTTTTTGCGGGCAGAAACAACAACTTGATGATAATCTGGTTTTTTAGGGCGGCTTCGGGCTTTACGCTTGTAGTTGCCTTGCGCCTTTTGTTTTTGGCAATACGTTTGGCGGAGCTTCCTATCGGTCGCTCGCCAAACGTAGCCAAAAATCAAAAGCCGACTTCGGCAAGCTACCGCTACAATCCCTGCCGCAACAGCTTCGTAGCAAATGTTTTGATAAAACGAAAAAAATATTTGCTGATTATAACGTTTTTTGTTGAAACGCCAATTCCTTGATTATTAGTAAGTTATATCGTCAATATTTTATTCAAATTTAATAATACCGTAGGAATGATATATTTATAGCCAGCGATGTTAATCGCTGGTAGAAATTGAACAAACAGAAATTCCGTAAGAATGACATAATATACGTAATATTTTTGCGATATGACTAAAATATTTACAATTTACCCTCCGATTTTAGTTGACGGAAATTTGAACGTAACCTAATAAACCAAAATATTTTTTCCTCATGATAAAATTCATTGCTATCTGGCAGACGTTTACTAAAACGACTATAAAACCAGAAAAGCATTGAAAATGAGCGATTTCCATTTTTTTCGCGTTCATAAGAAAAAAATGGGAAAAAACTTCTTTGCACAGAATCATCTTTCTTTATGTTTGTCGCAAAAAGATGTAATAACCGAAACTCGTAATCACCATTTGCGTATTTATCCAATGATAAAACTTTCCATAGAAAATTATTACTAACTTTTTTTCCATAATAATTTTTCCGTGTAAAGAGTTGCCACAAAATATAATGGTTTTTAGAAACGCTATCAATCGATTGATAATAAAATGGTTGAATGGAAAAATACTTGTATGTATCAGTTTTCCCATACCAAATAATTGGAGCTATACGAAATCGTTTTCCGCTATTTGTTTTTTCATAAGAAACTATTGGCGATAATAATCCAAATTTCGTAATATCATCTGTTTTATAGTGCCTTAACAAAAAATACAATAAACTAAATCTCGTCTTTTCGGGTTTCACAGAGTGGTAAAATAGCGGAGCAAGGTGGGTGATGGTTTTAGTCTTATCACGTATGCGCCAAAAAAGTGGAGTAATCGCCATATTGAAATACGAATTATCTAACGCTTTTGTTCGTGAAAAAAGCGGAAAGAAAGTAAACGATTTATAATTAGGATTTTTATAGCTCCAAA
>JAOZMU010000591.1:0-1473 GCA_029934165.1 Bacteroidales bacterium | reverse complement strand
CGTCTGTAGATTTTCCGTGCGAAAAAAGCGGAAAGAAAGTAAACGATTTATAATTAGGATTTTTATAGCTCCAAACAAACGGAAAAAGCACTTTATTATTCTTTAAACTATCGCGATACGACCAATAAATTGGAAAAATCGTAGTACGAATTTTCGCGCTTACACCAGTGCCTTTTCTTGACCGCCAAAAGACAGGAAAAAAGGTCGAGAAATTATTGTCGTTATCTTTAATATTCCAGAGTAAAGGCGTGAATGCGAAGTGTTTAAAAGTTCCGTCTGTAGATTTTCCGTGCGAAAAAAGCGGAAAGAAAGTAAACGATTTATAATTTTTGTTTTTTTTATACCATAACAAAGGAAACAATGCGCTTCTGGTCTGAAAACTATCTTTTTGCGACCAAAAAAGTGGAAAAACTATGGTTTTTATTTTTGCACTAGCTCCAACACCTTTTTTTGACCGCCAAAAGATTGGTAATAAAGTTGTTGTTTGCGATTTTGGTGTTTTCAAGTTCCAAAATAAAGGCGTTATTGCAAGGTATTTTCCATTTCCGTTGGCATAATTTCCTTTTGAGAAAAAAGGGAAGAAAGTAGAATATTTATTGTTTTTATTTTTGTAATGCCAAAAAAGTGGGAAAAAGACAAAATGCGAACGTTGGCGAATTTTATCGTTTTTGTGCCAGAGTAAAAACAAAAAACTATTGTCAACTATCAATCCGTCAGAACTTTTAGTTAGTTCTAACAGATTAATTTTTGGTGCAAGTTCTACGAATTTTAATGTCGATGAGTTTTCTGTTTTATTTTTCTGAAATCTAAGAACAGACGGGTAAAATGTCGAAAATAGACGTAAATCTTTTTTCGCCGAAGTTTCTTGTTTCCAATATATTGGCAATAAATGTGTATGGTCTAACAGTGGTGTTTTTCGTTTGTGACGTTGATAAATTGAAAACATAATATCTGTTTTCACCTCTGATGAATCATCTGAAATTCTACGCGTTAAAATAGGCCATAACGATACATCTTTGTCGCGTGTCCAACCTAAATCAAACGTTAGTTTTGCTTTTGTCGAATCTTCTTGAGCGTATGTAGCAATACCCAAAAAAACATAGAACATACTAATTAACAACCATTTAAAAATTTTCATCGAGCAAATAATTATATTAATTTCAGTTTGTGTTAATTATAAACTCAAGTTTTCGCCATTGTAATTCTTTGATACACAGACAGTTGCACATATTAAAATTATTAAAAAAGTTGCATATTTCAAGATAACTAATTAACTTTATGGTAGTTAAAAACACAATTGCTAAAATATGTCAAATATGCACACAACAAAAATAGTAAAAATATCGAACAGATTAAAAAAGGTTTCGCAAAGTCCCAAAAAAATTGTTGATAACATAAGCGATGTTGTTGTCGAGTAGGTAACTACTCTTACAAAAGTTCTTACGCTTTTTATTAACCTAAGTTGTTAATTCA
>JAOZMU010000590.1 GCA_029934165.1 Bacteroidales bacterium | reverse complement strand
TGATGTATTTTGCTGATATTTAACACTTTAATTATAAATTTAACGAACTATTGAATTTTGAGATAATTGTTATTGCAAGGGGAATTATTGCAAGTGCTATCCCTCCAACTGTTTTAACAGCTTTCCCTGCTTTTGACCAAAATCTTGTTTTGTTTTTTTTATTTTCTCCTTTATTATTTTCTTTTTTTTTACTCATTTTCTATATGATTTGAAGGTGAATAATTTATTGCAATATCTTTGGGATTTTCAATTAAAGAACTAATATTGTCCTTTATTGATAGTTTGAGTTGATTAATATCGTTTTCTACCAAACCAAAATCATTATTTATGTCCCACGAATTAAGCCGTTCAAAAATTTCAGGTTTAAATTTCTCCAAAACATTATTTAATCGTAATATTGATTGTATCATAGACCATTTTTCGTCATAATCTTGGTAAACAATAGAAAGTAATTGGGAACTTCTTATTACAAAATTTAATGATTGCTTTATTCTATTTACTTTTTCTTCTTGTATTTCGATAATGTTACTACTGCTCAAAATTTGTTGAGTAAAAGCACCAAAGCCTGTTTTATAATCAAATATTGATTTTAAATCACTTGTAAGAGAATAAATTAACTGTTCTCTTCCGATATTTAACTGTCCTATTGCAATTGGATATAAACTATCTCTTAATTTATCACTTGCTTTTGCTTGTAAAAATAAATTGTAACCACTTTGTATCCACGCTATTCTGTCATTATGAGCTCCGATTAAAACTTCGTTTAATTTGCTGTCTAAACTCTCTATTTGATCTGAAATATTATCAATAGAATTTTGAATAGTAAGCATTTGTGCTGATGATAAAATATTATTTAGTTGTTCTTTTTGAGTAAAAACTTCTTTCAACTTGATTTGATGTTTAAAACCATTTTTTCCTTTTTCCTTAATCATTGCTGTTAATAAGTCATTTCCTTCTTTGCTTTTAACCCACTCTAAATTCCCTTTTTTTATTTTTTCTAAAACTCCTTTTGGAAAAACAACTTGGTAATGTTTTGTTTTATCAAGATTGTTAATTATTTTTTGAAAAAATGGAATTTTATTGATAGCATTGATTATATTATTTTTATTTACTTCAATATTTTTTTTTACATAATTATTATTGTATTGAAGAAAACTTTTACTAAACAAAAAATCATTATATGGTATTTCTGACAAATCACCAGATGTAGAAAGTTTTATTTTGTCATTCATTTTGTTGATTTTTAATTTTGCTTAACGAATACGTGCTGGTGGCGGTGGTTTTGTAGTGTTTTTTTGAGTGCGAAGCACGAAAAAAAAACACTGCAAAACCACTGACATCCAGCACAATGTTATGCACATTTTAATCTATCTGTTCTTTTTAATCAATTACATTAAATACGCAGGTCTGCTTTTAATAAACTTATAATCAGGACGTAAATAGTTCAATATTAGCAAAGTCATTTATCACAACTGACTGTTCCTCAATTTATTAACACGTGGGTTTGCGTATTTTAGGAATTAATGAAAATTTTATTTTTTCAGATTAAATACCTTTACTGTATATTGGTCTGTTTGTTCTTTATACATTGCATATACATTGTTATCATCTGCAACGATTTTTGGTTCTACAATACCTCTTGAAGTAAAGCCCTGTTTACCAACAACTATCCAGTTTTCACCATCAAATTTTCTTACAGTAAATCTACTATCAACACTTGTTTCTTCATTGTATTGGTCGTGGTTTTCATGAGAAGGATATGCAAGTGGGTCTATTTCAATATATCCCATATATAATTCATTGCTTGGAGTAATAGCAATAGACATATAATTTTTAGAATATTTAACGCCATCGCCAACTTGCACCCATTGTGCTGCGTTTGGAGTTCGTTTATATACACGATTTTCTCGTCCTTCTCCTGTTCCTAACACAAATTGTCCGGAAACATATAAATTGCCTTCGCTATCAAATAATATATTTTTTTGCATTGAAGAGCCATCTCCTACGTCCGGAATAGCTATTCCGGCCGGCGACCAGCTACTTCCATTGTTTTTGGTAATTGCAATACCATTGTCATCGTTTTTTGCGACATTATAGACGTATTCGTTATCGGCAACTGTTTCTGTATAATCGTCAGTTCCATTAGCTCTCGAACCGTAATCTTCCCAAGCTGTGCCATTAAATTTTTTAGTATATAAATATAATTCGTCCCATGGATTACCCTCATAAACTGCATCCATATAAGAACAGAATAATTCATTGTTTGGAGAAAGAGCAAGGTCGCTGCCAAATCCTTCTTGATGTAATGCTTCTCCGAGTTGTGTCCAGCTACTACCATCGTATTTAAAAACTTTCAAAGGACTTATAAAATTTTGACCGGGGTTTGGACTTGGTATTCTCGCAGAAAATGATATATACACATTAGAATTATCGTCTATTTCAATAGATGGATCCATATTCATTGATGTATAACCGGGAAAGTTATTATTTGTTAGTGTTTGCCATTGTCCATTTTCAAATTTCTGCACATGGAAATAGTTAGTATCAACATTAGGACTTCCTTTTTCGGCATAGGCAATATACAATACTCCGTTTTTTAATTTTATTTCGGCATTTTTACTACCTGTATTACCAATTGTAAAACTGGGACTTCCTAAATCCTCCCAAGTTTCAGTTATATCTTCTTCTTCTTCTGTTGGTTTATCTTCTTCTGTTAGCTTATCTTTTTTACAAGCTGTAAAATTTATTGCAATAGCTAAAAATGCAATAACAAAAACTAATGTTGTTTTTCTCATTTTTTTAAATTTTAATTAATTTATTAATATGTAGTTAAATTACACTGTGCATAACGTGAATGGGCTTGTGCAGGCGGTTTGGGGCATTTTTTGCGAAGCCGTAGGCGAAGCAA
>JAOZMU010000589.1 GCA_029934165.1 Bacteroidales bacterium | reverse complement strand
AAAACTAAATCAGGCGTAAGCAAAATTATTAATTATTAATTTTCCATTACTTAAACGTTTCATAAAAAATAGGTCTTAGACCTTAGCAAGCAGTTTGACAAAACAAACAAATTTTCATGAACAAACCCTATAATCTCTATAGACTAATTCTTAATTTTAATTAACTCTTAATTTTTTAAAGCATGAAAACATTTACAAGATTAGCATTTTTATTGGCAATGTCCTTATACTTAGGCTCTTTTGCCAGTTTTGCACAAGAAGAAGGTGGCGACGATGGATTCGACACCATGAACTCTTTCGACCAACAAAACGCAATTAGCGGACTTTTTGGTTACAACCGAATTGGCGAAGAAAATTTTATTGGCGCAAGATTTCGCCCTGATATTGGAATCGGCAAATTTGGTATCGGGTTAGATATTCCGCTGTTTTTCAATCTCTCTGATGGCTCTTTGCGGACAGATGAATTTAAAGACGGAGTTGGCTGGTTGCGTATTATCCGCTATCTGCGTTGGGGTATCAAAAAACGCGACCCACTCTTTATTCAAGTTGGCGATATTGCAGGAACATACCTCGGATATGGCTTATTAGCAAACAATTACACAAACTCTGTTAGTTTCGAGAAACGTAAAATCGGACTTTCTTACGATATTTTAATTGATAATATGTGGGGAGTCGAAGGTTTTTACAGCGATTTTAATTTTGCTTCACTCAACCTTTTTGCAATCAGACCTTATGTGCGTCCGTTCGGAAAAACAGGCATTCCAATCGTAAAAACTATCGACGTAGGTTTTAGTTATATCACAGACCGCGACCAAACAGACCAGCTTGCAAGCGACTCTACTACATACAATTACACATACACCAAAGACGGATTCACGACAATTGGTGCAGACATGGGCGTAACATTCATCAACCGAAAAATGTTTCGTCTGGCAGGTTATTTCCAATTTGGACTAATGATGAAAAACGACCAACTTGGCGATACATTAACAAAAACTGCCGATGCCGGCGAACTTGCAGGAACGATGACCCCAGAACAAGTGAGCATGATGCAAAACTACGAAGCAGGCACAGGAGTCAGTGTCGGTTTAGATGCAAAAATCAAATTTGCTGGCAGTCTTTTCCGCCTTGATGCACGCCTCGAAAGACTTTGGTATTCGGATTATTTTTTACCCCAATTTTTTGATGCCGTTTATGAAATAAACAAAGATGGAAAGATATTTTCGCTCGGAACGGCAGAAAAAAAACAAGGAATTTTCGGCTCGCTGACGGCAACAATTCTCGACAAAATGATAATTCGGGGCAGTTTGCTAATGCCAGACCAAATGGGAGTTAACGCTCCAGGCATTGTTCAGTTTGACATGCAAGTACCCGATTTAATTCCGAGTGTTTTCATTTCTGGTAGCTACATCAAAGGCGGACTCGAAAAATTTAGCGACGTGATTGGACTCGATGAGAGGTCGCTGACACACATGAGAGTAGCATACAAAATCAACAAATACATGATGGCAGGAATAGATTATAAATGGACATACACACTTGTCGAAGATGGCGCATTTGAGACAACAAGTCACGTAATGCCGTATTTTGGATTAAATTTCCCACTTAATTTTGGCGGCGGCAGCAGCAGTAGTAACAACGAATATTAAGAGAATTAATAAACCAATGTTTGTCCATAAAAAACAACACACGTATTTTTGCGGACAAAAACAATAACTTAATGACAATCAGCTTTTTCACAACTGTCGGTGTATCTTAAAGCTACACCGACAGTAACTTGAAAACCTTATATCAGACCTATTAAATAAAAAATGCATTATTTTACAAAATCTATCTGTCTGAACTTGAGTAAAATAAATATTAACATATATGCTTTTAGCTAAAAATTATCCAAAAGTAAGCCCGAAAAATGCAATTATTTTATATATATATATGAAAAAGTAGATTTAGGTTAAATTTTGAACTCTGGTCAAGAACGAAACATACAGCAAATAAGCTACTTAAAGGATTATCTTATATGATATGATTTTAATTATAAGGAGAAAAATTATAAAATTTACTGCCCAAAACATCGCCCTCGTTTTCCTGTGATAAAAATGAAAGTTCCGATTGATTTTTATTACCTTTGTTAAGTCTCATAATTAGATAGTTTTTGTAATTAGTCTATAACTATCTTAAAGATACAATACTATGTCTAATTATGTAACTTTTTAACACTTGCAATGACTTTATTTTTGAGGGTGTTATTGAAGTCGGAAACTTGAGTTAGCAAAAGCAGTAACTCTTGGTTATCAATTAATTATAATTCAAAAACAATATCAAATATTACCGAAGAGGAAATACTAAAAAACTTAAAAAATGGAAATAGTTTTCTTTTCAGAGTCTATAGATTTCAAAATTTCTGACGAAAAAAATATTCGTCAGTGGATATTCGAGTCAATAATTTCCGAGGATAAAAAAACGGGCGAGATTAATGTCGTATTTTGCTCGGACGACTATCTGCTCGAAATGAACAAGCAATATTTATCACACGATTATTACACCGATGTAATTACTTTCGATTATGCAGAAGGCAAAATTATTTCTGGCGATATTTTCATCAGCATAGATAGAGTGGGGGAGAACGCAAAAAAATTTGGAGTTTCGTCTGGCGACGAGTTGTTACGTGTCATTATTCATGGCATTATGCACCTGTGCGGCTACAAAGATTCTACCGAAACCGAAAAAAATCAAATGCGCAAAATGGAAAATAAATATTTGAAAAAAACCGACTATAAACATTGAAACGTAGCACCGAAATCCCCTTAAACGAAACACAAACGCATGATGATAATCGTGGGTTAACAATTAATTTTTCGGCTAAGGTCTAAGACCTATTTTTTATGAAACGTTTAAGCTGTGAATTAACAACTT
>JAOZMU010000588.1 GCA_029934165.1 Bacteroidales bacterium | reverse complement strand
ATTTAGTTTTAGTTAGGAATTTTAATGGCTTACTTTATTAAATTCATTTTAGTTATTAATCAAAAGGGCATTTTTTAAACCTCATCACAGAAATTATCAAACTGCTTATTTATTAGCCACGAAGAAGTGTTAATATCGCTTTCATTATGTTTATTTTCAGATGATTCGTCCAAGTCTGCCTCGCTGTAAATTATGTTATGCAACGCACCCAACAAGGCAACAATACGTTGTCCCCATAATTGCTCGAAATTCTGTTTGCATTCCCAAAGAGCCTCATTCATTGTCTCGGTAACACCAATTTCAAAGGCTATCAAAAAATCTTTTAAATCTTGGTAAATATCCGTAATAGCCTCAGATAGACTTGTTTGTATAGCCTCATCGCTGACAGTAGAAAAAGGTTCGTAAATGGCGATAAATTCTTCGCTTTTACCGAATTTTGCTAATAGCATTTTTTGTAGATAATTATAATTATCCTCGGTTACGAATTTTTCGGTGGGTATATCAAATTCAGATTCAATTTGCGGTATCAACGAAGTTTTCAGATACAGCAAAGGAAGAATTTTATGCAATTTGCGTATAAATTCGGGCTTCGAGAATTGCATTGTTCGCTCAATAAATAAGCAAAATTCGTTTGCAACTGTTACAAATTCAATTGTTTGCGTGGAATAAATAACCTTGTTACTCATAAATATTTTTTTAAAAACAAATAGGTAAGTGAATTACGAATTGGCTTACGCTTAAAAATAAGAATTTTATGCAATATAAAAAAGTAAATTATTATACCTTAGTAAATTTGCGATAAGTTAATTTTCTAATGGCACGATTTTTCCATCAATATAAATAGGTATTTTTTTCGTAATATCCATCGAAAGACAATAACGTATGTCATTTTCAAGCATTTGCAGTTTCGAGTTTAAGCGTGGCGAGGACATCATAACAAAATTGAAAAAATCGTCCTTTGCCATAGAATAAAGATTCATAGCAATGCTAACTGCGTCTTTTTCAAAGAAATAGTTGCTGGTTTTTATCAACTTCGATGCCAGCTTTCCGGCAAATAACAAATCCTCGATGTTTATTGTTCCCTTCCAGCCGGAACACAAAATCAGGACGTTCTTGTTCTGATTTTCGAGCCAGTCAAATAATGCCGAAAAGTTTATAAATGAGCCTATTACAAGTTTGTCAGGATTTTGTTTTGCAGCTATCTCAATTGCTCGCGTGCCATTTGTTGTCGAGAATGCAAGTTTTTTTCCTTTTAAATTTTCATCTTGAAACGACAATGGAGAATTTCCAAAATCAAATTCATCAAGTTTTATTCCATTACGCTCTCCAGCAGTCATATAACCAAATTCTCTCATAGACAATGCCTTGTCTTTGCAAGCCTCTGCGACAATTTCTGAAACTCCATAATGTAGTGCTGTACAGATAGTTGCACTTGCTCGAATCGCATCTACCATTATCACAATGCAATTTTTTTCGTAATATTTGTCAAATAAATCGGGGGCGGGACAAATATTAATTTCATATTTCATCTTATTAATCTTTATTTTATGGTATGCAAATGATGCCTAACACCAACTTAACCAGTAAATTACGAAATGTAATTTTAAAAAACTGTTTAGCAAATGTAAAAAATATTAAACGATTTTTGCATTTTACTATATCCAAGATTCCTGTGCATCACTACAAAATGCAATATAATCTTATTATCAGGCTATTACAAGGTTTGGCAAACGCAATAAGAAAATTTGTTCTTCGACAAATTGTGCATAAATACATATAATTTAAAGTTTTAACTAATTTTTAAGTCTCAAAACTATTTTCAATTTCTATCTTTGCTACAATATATTATTAACAAAACTTGAAAATAACATTATGAAAAATTATTTTTTTATTGCTTTTTTATTGGCTTGTTTAGCCAATTCGGCAACTGCTCAGATGGTTACGATTATGAACTGGTCTTCGGGAAAGCCAATTGCCAACAGTAGATATGCAGAAATTGTAGGTTCGGCATTTTTAGATGATGAATTTTTACCAGGGAGAATTACGCTAAAAGACGGTACTAAAGCCGAAGTTAACCTGCGTTTTAACGCCTACAACAACACTCTTGAGGTGGAGAAAGACAAAGAGGCATATTCTGTTTCGAGTGCAGCAGTTGCGCAATTCACTACTACGCAAGGTGGTGATACTATCCTTTTCCAGAATAATTTTTCTGGCATTAGTGGTGGTACAGATACTACATTTTATATTGTTCGGTATTTTAATGAAAATGCTACTTACTTAGAAAGATATGCGAGGGAAATTAAAACTCGCGATGCCGAATTTAATTCTGCCAGTAAAGGCAAATACTTCGCGATAAAACGTACTTTTTACATTGGCACAACCGAAAATGGATTCAAATTTGTTCGTAAAAAAAGAAATTCAGTATTAAAAGCGTTTCCTGAAAAATACGCAAGTGATTTGAAGAGTTATGCAAAATCTAACAATTTGAAATGTAAAAAACATAGTGACATAATAAAAATATTGAACTTTTATAGTGAGCTTTTAAAAACCGAAAAATAGATTTCTCTCATAAAAGAAAAGCATTACATTTTTTGTAGTGCTTTTTTTGGCACATATAGTGCTAATTACTTTTAATATAATGTGCTGATATTCACGTTGCGTTAAGGTTGAAGACCTATTTTTACGACGCGTTTAAGCTGTGAATTAGCAACTTACGTTAATAAAAAGCGGAAGAACTTTTGTAAGTAATGGAAAATTAATAATTAATAATTTTGCTTACGCCTGATTTAGTTTTAGTTAGGAATTTTAATGGCTTACTTTATTAAATTCATTTTACTAAATATAAAGTTAAGGTTTAAGATTATTTTTTATGAAACGTTTTAACTGTGAATTAGCAACTTACGTTAATAAAAAGCGGAA